>NZ_JAJJPB010000049.1:0-11813 GCF_020908015.1 Clostridium aromativorans | reverse complement strand
TGCATTTTTAAAATACAAGGGACAGTTTCCGCCCATAATAAAAAAGGAAGAGTATTCATATTGAGGGAAAATCTGCGCCATATAAATTTTTACTGTGACATTCGGATAAAACTATAGATGGAATTCCATAGAAATATGATATAATTAAATATGTGTTAGTTAATTTAATTGAGGAGGATATATATTATGGCAAAAGGTGGATTCCCTAACTTTGGCGGTGGGGGAAATATGAATAATTTAATGAAACAAGCTCAAAAGTTTCAAAAACAAATGCAGGATATGCAATCAGAGCTTGAAAATAAGGAATTTAGTGCTACTGTTGGTGGTGGGGCAGTAACTGTAATAGTAAATGGCAAAAAACAGATAGTAAGCATAGAAATTAAGCCGGAAGTAGTTGATCCAGAAGATGTGGAAATGCTTCAAGATCTGGTTTTAACTGCATGTAATGAAGCATTGAAAAATGCAGAAGATGAAACTGCTTCTGAAATGAAAAAATTAACTGGTGGTCTTAATATTCCAGGAATGTTTTAAGATTACGAGCCCCGTCTGCAGATGGGGCTTTAAATTGAGGTGATGTTTTATGGATTTTTATCCTGCTTCTATTGAAAAGCTAATAGAAGAATTTGCTAAGTTACCGGGAATAGGTTACAAGACAGCACAGAGACTTACAATTCATGTGTTGAATCTACCAGAAGATGAGGTAAGGGAATTTGCCCAGGCTTTAATCAAGGCCAGGGGAACTATAAGGTATTGTTCTGTTTGTGGAAACTTTACAGAGTCAGATCCCTGTCCAATATGTTCGAATCCCAATAGAGATAAAAGCACAATTTGTGTAGTTGAAGAACCTAAAGATATAATGGTTATGGAAAGAATAAAAGAATATAATGGAGTCTATCATGTACTTCATGGTAATATATCTCCCATGGCTGGAAGAGGACCTGAGGATATAAAACTTAAAGAACTTATAAGAAGAATAAATGGAGATGTAAGAGAAGTTATAGTTGCTACTAATCCAAATGTAGAGGGAGAAGCTACAGCTATGTATATATCTAAAATATTAAAGCAGCTTGGTGTAAAAGTAACCAGGATAGCTCACGGTATTCCCGTAGGTGGAAATTTGGAATATGCAGATGAAGTTACCTTGTCGAAGGCATTGGAGGGTAGAGTAGAAATATAGCTTCATTCAGCTAATCAACGCTTATGTATATTACTTCTAATTTGTGTCAATTATTAAGATAATATATGAGATTAGGAGGATATACATTTTATGAATAAATATAATATAGTTAAATACCTGTTTGCTAAAAATTCTAAGTATATGACAAATCAGAAAGAATTATTGAATGATATAGAGAAGGCCAGACAGGAATTGGAGAGATGCAGAATATATTTTGATTCTGTGAAGGATCCCTATTTAGTAGATTATGCTATATATATGGAGGAGGCAGCAAAGTCAAAGTACATGTATCTTTTAAATAAAGTTAAGAAAAATGGATTTAAGGCAGATTATAAAAATATATTTCCAATCTTGAATGAAAATAAAAAATCGTCTTAAAAGGATAAATCAAGCATTAGAGCTTATTCTTTGCATTAATATTTTTTTATTGTTAGAATATAAATTAAATAGTATCGATGTATAATAATAGAACGTAAGTTTATGGGGGGAATAAGCGTATGATGTTTCAATATATAGGATATTTTTTAATTGCTATAGTGGGGTTATATATATTGGTGAAGGTATTTTCATGGCCCTTAAAAATATTATTCAAGCTTATTGCAAATGCTGTGCTTGGCGTGATTCTTTTAATTATAGTAAATTTAATAGGAAAATATTTTGGATTTAGCATAGGTATCAATGCTGTCACTTCGCTTATTGCAGGGTTTTTTGGAATACCCGGAGTGATATTTCTTATAATATTTAAATTATTTCTTTAAAAATTCATTTTTGGGAGTACTGATTTTTATAGATTTTCTGGGAAATAGTTTATAAATTCATAAAAATGTAACAATAGTAATTTGTATTTTTAGGCTGATAATCTGTTATTATTAAAAAGAAGTTATAAATTTGGTCTTGCTGGAGATGGTGTATTGATATTTGATAAAAATATAGTAAAAGCTGAATTTATCAACAGACCTAACAGATTTGAAGCTTATGTATATATAAACAATTTTCAGGTAAAAGTTCATGTCCCCAATACAGGAAGGTGTAGAGAAATACTTATACCTGGTACTACTGTGCTTTTAAGAGAGGGAAATAGTCCTACAAGGAAAACAAAATATGATTTAATAGCAGGTTACAAAGGAGAAAGACTCATAAATATAGATTCACAAATTCCGAATAAAGTTGTATATGAGGCTTTAAAATTGAAAAAAATAAGTTATTTTAAAAAATACGTTAAGATAGAAAAAGAAAAAATATTTGAAAATAGCAGATTTGATTTTGAATTATGGGATAAAAGCAATAGACAGTGTTATCTTGAGGTAAAAGGAGTTACTTTTGAAAAGAACGGAGTGACTATGTTTCCGGATGCTCCTACAGAAAGAGGAAGAAAACATTTACTAGAATTAGTTAAAGCAAAAAAGGCGGGTTTAGATGCGGCAGTTTTATTCTTAATTCAGATGTCTAATGTAAAATACTTTACACCTTATGATAAAATGGATAAAGAATTTGGGGAAAATCTTAGATACGCAAAACAAAATAATGTAGAAATTTTTGCTTATGATTGTGATGTGGGTGAGCATTTTATAACTTTGAGAGATGAAGTTAAAGTAAAATTATAATATCATCTTTAAGTTTAAGCAAAACTATCCTAAGAGGTCTTTTTCACTTGAATTTATACATAAAAAGATCTAATCCAGACGCATAACAGTGCCTATCTGCCACTTTAGGAAGTTACAAGTATTAGCAATGGTAGCGTTTGGATAAAAAATTTAGTAAATATTTTATTATATATTTATAAGCTTTATAATATAGATAGATGGTATATTTATTAACGGTGTAAATTTGTTTGATAAAATTAAGGGGGTGTGGCTGCTTTATTAGCAGTGTATATATGAAATTTAAATATTGTCCTATATGTGGGAAAAAATTAGAAGAAAAGTATAGCTGGGATGAAGGTGGGGTACCATATTGTTCTAAAGATGATATAATGTATTTTGATACCCCTAGGCCCTGTGTGATAGTTGCAGTAGTAAATAAAGATCAAATATTATTATTAAAACAAAGTTATATATATAAAAACTCTAAGGTACTTTTGTCAGGGTATGTGGCAAATGGTGAAACTGTAGAAGAAACTGTACATAGAGAAGTGTTTGAAGAGTCGGGTCTGAAAGTAAAAGATTTAAAATATTTAGGAAGTGAGTATGTCAATAATAATGGTAAAGAAATAATAATGCTCACATTCATGGCAAATTATGATGGAGGAGATATAAAAAAATCTTCTGAAGTAGAATGGGTGGATTGGAGTCATATAGAGGATGCCCTTTGTGAAATGAGTGAGGATGAAATTGGCAAGAGGATAGTTAAGAAAGTATTAAAGGAAATAAATTATACTGGTAAAAAAGCTTATAGATGTGACAATGATAGCTGTAGTAGAAATACTTAAATGTGGATAAGCTCAAAAGCACAGTAACATCTAGTTTTTTAGATAAGGAGGAAAAAAATGGCTAAGTATATACCAGAAATAAAGGGAATTACCCCAAGGCATATGATTAGAGTACCTGAGATTATTAGAGAAGCAAGTGGAATAAGAATATTTGGTAAAAGAATAAAATCTCTACTGTTCACTACAGATGTAGCAATTATAAAAAATACAAATGCAGATGCCATTATTGCAGTATATCCATTTACGCCACAGCCTCTTATAACACAAGCAATTCTTTTGTCCGCTGACATACCAGTATTTTGTGGAGTTGGTGGGAAGATGACAACAGAGAGAAGAGTTATAAATTTAGCCTTAGATGCAGAATTTAAGGGCGCTATGGGAATCGTGTTAAATAGTACTATTCCAAATGAAGTTATACGGCAGATAAGAGATACTATTGATATACCTATAATAGTAACTATAGTATCTGAATATGAAGATATAAGAGATAGAGTGGAATCAGGGGCTACTATAATAAATGTTTCCGGATCTGGTGAGACTATTAATATAGTAAAGAAGGTTAGAAAGGAGTATTCTACTTTTCCTATAATAGCTACAGGAGGTCCTACAGAATCTAGTATAAAAGATACCATAATGGCAGGAGCTAATGCAATAGCGTTTACCCCACCTACATCAGCTGAAATTTTAAGTAAAATCATGTTTGAAAATAGAAAAAAGTATGCTGAGGAAGAGAAGAACTAAATGTTCAGTTGAAAAATTGGATTATAATTTAGAGAGGAGTAATTATTTTCACTTTTCATATATTTTGGGAAAATGAAAATAGGATTATCATGAAGGGTGCTTTATGTTATTTTAGTGGTACAGGAAATACTAAGTGGGTAGCAGATAGATTTAAAGAAAATTTTGCATTTTACAATGTAAATATAGATTTAGTTAATATACAATTTTTAGAAGTTAGCAAATTGAAGAGATATGATTTCTTAATTATAGGTTCGCCAGTTTATGCTAAATTTCCACCTAAAATTGTAAATGATTTTTTAAATAGACTTGATGATTTAAATAAAGAAACAAAAATAATAGTTTATTCTACACAAGCTGCATCTTTATCCTCAGCCCCGTATTTTATGGCAAAGTGTTTGAAAAAAAAAGGATACATTCCATTGATGCAAATTAGCATAAGGATGCCTAATAATTTCTATTTTATAAAGGGGAAAAAACCTGATAGGGATTTAATTGAAGAATTGTTGTTAAAAGCAAATGAAAAAGTAAAAAATGTAGTAGAAAATTTTATAAAAGGAGAACCCATTATAGAAAGTGTTTCATTTATTAGATTTGAATTTAATAAAGCGATTTATATTACTTTTAAAAATAAGATTCCCAAATTGTCCAAAAATATATCTTCTACAAGAGAATGCGGTAAATGTGGATTGTGTCTTAGAAATTGCCCTCAAGGCAATATAACGTTTGAAAGGGGACATGCAATTTTTCATAGTAAATGTATTTTATGTTTAAGATGTATATACATATGTCCAATAAATGCGGTGAGATATAAAGGAAAAAAGATAGATCAAACTCAAAGAGACATAATAAAAACACTTGATTTGAACAGATAAAATCTAAAATTTTATATTGTATTAAATGCTTCCAATAATTTTTAATTTTGGAGGCTTTTTTGAATTGAATTTTTAATTTTGGAGATACTAAAGATACAATATTTTTCAGGAGTGAGTTTTATGATTTCAATTCAGGATAAAATGCTCGTTGCGGAAAACTGTAAAGAATATAAATCTAAAAATTATATAGTTGGGTTACAGGCCAGCTATGTTTCCAATAGTTGTAGTAATTGTGTGAATTTTATAAATGAGCAATGCAGCAAAAAATTATTTGATGAAATTGATGGAATATTAAATATGAATTAAATTTAGTAGGAGGAATGATATTTATGGCAAATGATCAGGAAATGAGACACGTTGGCAGCGCATGTCCGGGATATGAACCGGATGATTTTGGATTTCAGTCCAGTACTGGAGAAGCTTATTATAAAAGCTGTACTAATTGTAGAAATTTACGAAATGGAAAATGTGTAAAAAATCTTTACGATAGTGTTTTGGCAAGTTTGGATCAATCATAAATAAGGTTGATTATATACTACTAACCATTATATATTATAATATTATATTTATTCTGATATATGCATATTAATTTGCTGTATGCACGATAAAATAAATAATATAAATATTTTAAAAAAGTATTGACATATACAAAGTTAAATCATATAATAATTAACAAATCATAAATAAATTAATTTTGAATAACGTCTTATGAAGAGAAAAGTAGCACAAGTTAGGTAAAAGAGAATCAGTGGATGGTGTAAACTGATACCAATACTTTTGTGAATCCACCTTGGAGGATTATTATGATGAATAATACGGGAAACCGTTAAGTTAAATGAGAGGATTATATTTATATTTTATATAGTCAATAAGGGTGGCAACGCGAACCAATCGTCCCTATGTGGATTTGATTGGTTCTTTTATTTTATAATAATTTTTGTACAAAATAATAATTTTAATGCTATAGCTTTGATGCAAAATTTAATATTTATTTGATGAAGAGAAAAGTAGCATAAGTTAGGTAAAAGAGAGTCAGTGGATGGTGTAAACTGATACCAATGCTTTTGTGAATCCACCTTGGAGAATTATTATGATGAATAATACGGAAAACCGTTAAATTAAATGAGAGAATTATACATTTGTATGATTAATGAGGGTGGCAACGCGAGTCAATCGTCCCTAAGGGGATCAGGTTGGCTTTTTATTTTTATTGTTACTTTAATAATGTATAACAGTGAATTGATGAATTATTCGGTCGACATAAATTAATTGGAGGTAAAAATATGCATAAAAAATTATTTATTCCAGGTCCAGTAGAAGTTAGAAAAGATGTTCTAGAGAAAATGGCAACGCCAATGATAGGCCATAGAAGTAAAGAAGCATCTGAGCTTCAAAGAGACATTAGTGATAAAATGAGGAAGGTATTTAATACAAAAGAAGAAATTCTGCTTTCAACTTCATCGGGAACAGGGCTTTTAGAAGGAGCTATAAGGTGTAGTACAGCAAAAAGAGCGGCAATCTTTTCCATAGGTGCATTTGGAAATAGGTGGTATCAGATTGCAGAATGCAATAATGTACCGGCAGATTTATTTGAGGAGGATTGGGGAAAAGCTGTAGATATAGACAAGATTGACAAAGCTCTGGCTACGGGTAAATATGATTCTCTTTGTATAACTCATAATGAAACTTCTACAGGAGTTATGAATCCAGTAGAAGATATAGCAGAAGTAGTGAAAAAGTATCCAGAGATTGTATGGTGCTTAGATACAGTTAGCTCTATGGCGGGTACTAAGATAGAAGTGGATAAGCTAGGTGTGGATATATGCCTGACATCTAGTCAAAAAGCTTTAGGACTTCCTCCAGGAATGGCGATATGTTCTTTTTCACAGAAGGCGGTGGAGAGAGCTAAAAAGGTAAAGTTTAGAGGTTACTATTTAGATTTGCTTTCTCTTTATAATTATATCCATAAGAAAGACTACCAGTATCCTTCAACACCATCTATTTCACATATGTTTGCCATGAATTATCAACTGGATAGAATATTAGAGGAAGGACTTGAAAATAGATATAAGAGACATATAGAGATGGCCGAGTATGTGAGAAATTGGGCAAGAGAATATTTTGAGTTATTTGCAGATGAAAGATATCTTTCCAATACTCTTACTAATATAAAAAATACCAGAAATATAAGTGTAGCACAATTAAATAGGGATTTAGGTGAAAGGGGATTTCAGATATCCAATGGTTATGGGAAATTAAAGGAGAAGGCTTTTAGAATAGCTCATATGGCTGATTTTAACCTTTCTGATATAAAAGAGCTTATAGATACTGTTAATTATATATTGAAATTATAATAGGGGGGTTTAAAATTGATAAAAATATTGGTGAATGATGGAATGGAAGAAGGAGCTCTCAATAAGCTTATAGCAAATGGATATGATGTTTTAGATAGACATTTTGGAGAAGAAGAATTAAAGCAAAGAATAAGAGAATTTGACATAATGATAGTTAGATCGGCCACTAAAATCAGGAAACCGCTTATAGATGCGGCTAAAAATGGAAAGCTGAAACTCATAATAAGAGGGGGAGTTGGGGTAGATAATATAGATGTGGATTATGCAGCTGAAAATGGAATAATGGTTAAAAATACACCTGATGCCAGCACTATTTCAGTAGCGGAGTTAACGTTGGCTCATTTGTTGGCAATTTCTAGATATGTGAATATTTCTAATGTGACTATGAGAAAAGGAAAATGGGAGAAAAAGAAATATAAGGGAGTGGAATTGTACGGCAAGACATTAGGCCTTGTGGGTTTTGGGAGAATTGCAAAAGAAGTGGCAAAACGAGCTTATGCTATGGGAATGGATGTAATATATTATGATAAACTTGGCATGGCAAAAGGATATAACAATTATAAATTTTTTGAATTAGAAGAATTATTAAGGAAGGCGGACTATATATCAATTCATATTCCTTTTGATAAATCCCAGAGTGCGGTAATAGGTAGAAAAGAGATTGAGATGATGAAGGATGGAGTTTATATAGTAAATTGTGCAAGGGGTGGTGTAATAGACGAAAAAGCTTTGGTTGATGGATTAAATACTGGAAAAGTGTCAGCTGTAGGGATGGATGTATTTGAAAATGAACCTGAACCTTGTAGAGAACTTGTAAATAATCAAAGAGTATCAGTTACACCTCATATAGGTGGCTCAACTTTTGAAGCTCAAAAAAGAATAGGTGAAGAAATAGTAACTATAATTGAAAAGTATTGTTTGAATAGAAATTTAGTCAATGCGTAGAGGAGGTATAGAATGGCAATTTTAAGAGCTTTTAAGGCAATACGGCCAAGGAGGGATTTAGCTGACAAGGTAGCACAACTACCCTATGATGTAATGAGCAGTGAAGAAGCGAAAGAAATGGCTAAAGATAATATCTATTCTTTTCTCCATGTGGATAAAGCTGAAATAGATTTGGATGAAAATGTAGATCTATATGATAGAAAAGTTTATGAAAAGGCAAATGAAAATTTAAATAAAATGATAGACAATAATATATTAATACAGGACAAGAAAAACAACCTTTATATATATAGATTGACCATGGATGGTAAAAGTCAAACAGGTATAGTAGGATGCACTTCTATAGATGATTATTTAAATAATAGGATAAAAAAGCATGAATATACTAGAAAAGACAAAGAACAGGATCGAATAAATCATGTAGATATCTGTGATGCCAATACAGGACCAATTTTTTTAACCTATAAGTATGATGATAAAATTAATGATATAGTGAATATATGGATGAAAAAAGAGGTGGTTTACGATTTTACTGCTGATGACGGAGTGAGACATGAGGTGTGGGTAATAGATGATGATAAAACAATAAAAAGCATCTGTAATTTATTTAAGAATGTAGACAGCTTATATATAGCAGATGGACATCATAGGGCAGCTTCTGCAGTAAAAGTAGGTATTAAAAGGAGAAGAGAAAATCCAAATTATTCTGGAGATGAGGAGTTCAATTTTTTTCTATCAGTACTTTTTCCACATTCGGATTTAAGGATTATAGATTATAATAGAGTTGTTAGAGATTTGAATGGTCTTTCTACTGAAGAATATTTGTTTAAGGTTTCTAAAAAATTTGATGTAGAAGTGTATGAGGGAAAAGAGGCATATAGACCGTTTCGTAAGGGTACCTATGGTATGTACTTAGGCGGAAGATGGTATAAACTTGCTGTAAAAGAAGGGACATATAATTCAGATGATCCCGTTGATAAGTTGGATGTATCTATTCTTCAAGATAATCTATTGGCTCCTATTTTAGGAATAGATGATCCACGTACGAATGATAGAATCAGTTTTGTAGGCGGAATAAGGGGACTTGGAGAATTAGAGAAAAGGGTAAGACAAAATGACATGGGAGTTGCTTTTTCCATGTATCCTACTACATTAGAAGAATTGATGAATATCGCAGATGCTGGGAAGGTAATGCCTCCTAAATCCACTTGGTTTGAGCCAAAATTGAGAAGTGGACTGTTTATTCATAAATTGAAATAGTAGCTTTATTTTGATAGAATTCTCGTAAAACTTACGGGGATTTTATCATGTTATAAAAGATATCTTATGTAAAATTTTATGGTATAATATATTTAAAATTATACTTTAATTTAGATTTGCCAATAATCAGGTAATTGTAGGATCATAATGTACAATTGGGAGCGATGAAATGCTGAAAGAACAATTTATATCCATTGATTTAGTCAAAGGTAGTGACAGTGAATATATAATAAGAGATAATTTGGGTATTACTATAGGAAGAATATTTATAATTGAACTTTCTAAAATAAATAAATATAGTATGATTAGGATAAAATTTTATAAATGGGGAGAGAGCAGTTATAAATTGCTTAAAAATACTCTGGAAAATTTTATACAAATTCTTCTTCACAAAATTGAGCTGGGTAAAATAAATATAATAGCACATGAGGATATAAATATATCAGCATTTACTGATTTAGGCTTTGAACTTGAGGGTATAATATCGAGAAGCATAAAAGCTGATTCTGGATATAAAAATGAAATATTATTTGGACTGGATCTCGATAAAACTAAAAGTATGCATATAAATAGAGGATTACATATAAGAGGAAATAATATAGTGTTATCCATATTAACACCGGAAAATGCAGTGGATGCATTAAATTATTATGTAAAAAATCAAGTTTATCTAAGTGAATTTGAACCAGAACGAGAGAAAAGCTTTTATACATTGGAAGTGCAAAAGAGAAATTTAATTGAAAGCTATAAGCAATTTCTATGTGGCAAAAACGCTAATTTTGGCATATTCAAAAATAAGAGGTTTATAGGCAAGATACAGATATCAAATATAATAATAGGAGTATTGAAAAGTGCATTTATAGGATATTCTATAGATGAAGATGAACAAGGCAAAGGATACATGAAAGAAGCGTTGAAGTTAGTTTTGGATTATGCTTTTGATGAATTAGAGTTACATAGAGTTGAGGCATCTACTTTGGTAGATAATATAAAATCCCAAAGAGTATTAAAGAGTTGTGGATTTAAGGAGCTTGGATTAAATAAAAAATATTTATTTGTAAATGGGAAATGGAAGGATCATATAACTTTTTATAAAATTAATTCTGTCTAATTGAAATTATATGGAATCCGTACAAACGTAAATTTAGAATTTGTATAGGATCTTGAAAATATTATAAGAGCCATTATAAAAGATCTGCGGATTCAATAAGTCTTGACTTTAGAGTGATTTTATTCTAATAATATGTATGCAGATGATCTGGTAGCTTCGGCAATAGCAGGAAAATATTCAGCACCACTGATATTAGTAGATGGTGATGATTCTGCTGCCATATCCAGCTCAATAGAATATATCAAAAATAATACTACTTTAAGAGTTTATTTTTACTTTGTGCCCCTTAATGATGACGAAAATTTAGAAATTAAAGAACCTAAAATAGATGAATTTAAGCGTAATGGATTTACTGTTGTTGAATGGGGCGGTATTTGCCCTTAATTGTAAATCAAAATAAAATGTATTTTAAAAATAGGCGTATAATTAACTTAGAAGATTTTAATACAAAAAGTAAAGTTATATATGAACATGACCGGGAGTATCTATATGTGAAAAAGTAAGGAGGCAGGCATAAAGGGAGAGAAATAAAGAAATAAGCTTGAAATACGTAGGATATAATAAACTGCAAAGCAATAGACTGTGCTACAATAAAACACGTTGTCTGAAATTGCAGCAGAAAGCAGGGTATATCAACTTATAAATAAAAATTTAAAAAAGTTGTTGACAAGGGTAAATACAGATGATATACTATAAAAGCTGTCTTAAAGAAGAGCAGGCAGCTTGAGATGATCCTTGAAAATTGAACAGAATAAATATAGGGAAACTTATATGAGAATAAACCAGCAATTCTTTTGAGCTGCGATGAGCAGCTAAAAGTAATTTTGTAAGTAATATGCTTGAAATTGACAGTAACGAGTACAGCAAGGAAAAGGCCGAATGAGGAGCAGAGTTTACTTAGGTAAATGAGCACCGGAATGAAGCA
>NZ_JAJJPB010000048.1:0-11896 GCF_020908015.1 Clostridium aromativorans | reverse complement strand
CAAGTAGCCGTTGATTCCAATGCGTGCCTCCCGTGGATTCTGGTAATCCTGCAGATAAATATTTTCATATTTAACACTGCGCCACAATCTTTCAATAAAAATATTGTCATAGGCACGCCCTCGATGGTCCATACTGATCCTGGAACCTGATTCAAGAAACAAATTTGTGTATTTGGGGCTTGTAAAATGACTTCCCTGGTCACTATTCATAATCTCAGGTGACGACTTTTTTAAAGCATTTTTGCATGCTTCAAGTACAAAGTAAATTTCAAGATTGTCATCTATTTCCCAATCCACAACAAAACGTGAATACCAGTCGATGATTGCCACCAGGTAAAGCCAGCTTTTGTGTATTGGAACGTAGGTAATATCAATGCTCCACACTTGATCAGGATACATTATTACAAGGTTCTTGAGCAGGTAAGGATAAATAGTATTGGCTGGTTCTGGTTTACTTGTATTCTGCCGTGGATAAATAGCCTGGATTCCCATTTCTCTCATATGCCTGAGCACAGCCTTTCTATTTATAATCAAACCTTTGTATTTTCTAAGCCATACAGCAATTCTCCTGTATCCAAAGCAGGGATGCTGCGTATATATTTTATCGATTTCCCTTTTTACAAATAAGTCATGCTCATCCGGTAAAGCAGGCTTATAATAGAGGGAGGTTCTGTTGAGTCCAAGCAGAGCAGCTTGTACAGAAACTGGGAGATTCCTCTGGTTGAAATCGATCATGGAAATGCGTTCACTGCGGTTAAAATTAGAAATCAGATTTTTTTTTCATCCACTCATTCTGGGTGGTAAGCCTGCCAATTTGCTTATATAGTTCATCTATCTTGTCTTCATATTGCTTTTCCATCTGCTTTGTTTTAGATGCTTCTTTTTCAAAAAGCTGTGAAAAATTCTTTACAGCTTCTGTTTTCCATCTTGTGAGCATATTGGGATGGACTTGATTTTCAGAAGCTATTTCGCTTAAAGTACGCTCTCCACGAAGTACTTCCAGTACTAATCTTGCTTTGAATTCAGAGCTGTAATTTTTTCTCATGTTATTCACCATCCTTAATAAAAATATTATGGAGAACCTAACTAAAAAGCAAGTATTTTTTTGTCTGAATTCTTGGGTCCATTATAAAAATATGCCAATTTATATGAATACACTAAAGAGGTTAAAGAGGATTTATGTAGAATATCTGATGTTAAAATTGTTTATTTAGTTCCGGATGTTTATGCAAACAAAATGGAATTTAAACCTGATGCAGTTATTAGATTTTCTGAATTACCGAAAAATATATCCGGATCAGGCAGTCTCATGTGGAAATATTATATAAAGCCTATGTTGAATTATATATGCAGAAGATTTGATAATAGATACATACCTATTGATCAGCAGATGAATACAATAGATACTGTGCAAAATATAGATAACAAATTGAAATCCATATATAAAAGAATATATGATAATCATAAAAATGATCTTTTTAAACCTGTTAATGTATATGTTTCTAAAAAAAGCAGGGTAAGACCTAATTATATGCTGCAATATGCAAATAATGATTATAAAACCTTTTATTTTTTAGGTACTCCATTTATAAAGTTTTCCATTTTCAGCAAGAATAATTTGATGCCTCCAATATCTTTTAAAGAATTACAACAGATTTTTAACCATAACTAAATTTAAGATTAAATATAGCTATTTGTCGGTATTTGCTACTATTCCTGGGAGGTCTTGATTTTGAGTTTGTTTGCCTGATTATAGGAATGATAAAAAAGTATATAATTATATTTGCAATTAAGTATATTTATAAGTGAGAAAGAAGTGATATTTTGGATTTCATAAGTGAAAGTGATATGGAGAAAATCAGGAATGCAAATGAAAAGCGGAAAGTGAAACTGCCTGATGGCACATTTGTTCCTTCACTGGGCCAGGGAACCTGGTATCTTGGTGAAAATCCTTCAACAAGAGAACGTGAGATCAAAACCCTGAAACTTGGAATAGAACTTGGCATGACTCTTGTAGATACTGCGGAAATGTATGGTGACGGTGGTTCTGAGCGTCTGGTGGGCGAAGCAATAAGGGGAATCAGGGATAGTATATTTCTGGTGTCAAAAGTATATCCCCACAATGCAGGATCTAAAAATATATTTACCTCCTGTGAGAACAGTTTGAAAAGGCTTGGCACTGATCATCTGGATTTGTATCTGCTCCACTGGAGAGGAGGCGTACCTTTTCAGGAAACTGTGGAGTGTATGGAAAAGCTTAAAAAGCAGGGCAAGATTTTAAGGTGGGGAGTATCCAATCTTGATACAGCCGATATGAAAGAGCTTATGTCCTGCAGTGGCAGTGAAAACTGTATGGCCAATCAGGTTCTCTATCATCTCGGTTCACGGGGTATCGAATTTGATCTTATGCCCTGGCAGAGAGAGTGTAATATTCCAATTATGGCCTATTGCCCCATAGCTAAAGGCGGAAGGCTGAGAAAAGAACTGCTGGAAGATGAAGCTGTAAATGAAATAGCACTGAAATATCACGTAAGGCCTCTGCAGGTACTTCTGGCCTGGGTTATAAGAGACGACGATATAATTGCAATTCCCAAGGCTTCCAGAGAAGAACATGTGATAGAAAATGCGGAAGCTGCATCCATTGTCCTGTCAAAGGAGGATATAGATAGGCTTGACAGAGTATTTCCAAAGCCGGATAAAAAAGTGAGACTTGAAATATTGTAGTGGGGTCTGACCCCATAACAAAAAATGGAAATTGTACAGACATGGTAATGCGGATTCAGGGGCGAAAACTTGAAAGAGTTTCAAAAGTCCCTGTTGTAAATTACCTTCTGGCAATCATAAAAATATTTTTATCCACAGTGTGGATTATTTTAATATGTTTTGATAAAATGAAGGTAATGAATGAGTGTTTCAATGTATAAGAACTTATGTTCTGGTAAATATTTATAATATAGTAATATATTATTAGGAGAAAAATGATATGCCGGAGGATAGGGTTCACCATGAACACGATGTAGGCTACAAGTATATATTTTCCCACAAGGAAACATTTCTGGAGCTGTTGAGGAGCTTTGTCAAAAAGGATTGGGTTGATCTTATAAAAATTGAAGATCTAATGCTTATAAATAAATCTTATATACTTGAAGATTTCAGTGAAGAGGAATCGGATATTGTATACAAGGTAAATATAAGAGGGCAGGAAGTGATATTTTATATACTTCTTGAGTTCCAGTCCACTGTAGATTACAGGATGCCCACGAGACTGCTGTTTTATATAGTTGAGATATGGAGAGAGATACTGAAGAATACCTCAAAGGATGACAGGCTCAGAAAGGATTTTAAACTTCCTGCAGTTGTTCCCATGGTGCTTTACAACGGTAAAAATAGATGGACTGCTTACAGAAATTTTAAAGATGTATTGAGTGGCGGTGAGTTGTTTGGTGAAAATATAATAGATTTCAGGTATATATTGTTTGATATTTACAGATATGATGAAAGCCAGCTCGAGAGTATGGCTAATATGGTATCTACTATATTTCTGCTGGACAAAGAAATAAGTAAAGAGGATTTGATGAAGAGGCTCAGACTTACAGCATATGTTCTTAAGAAGATAACTCCTGAGCAATTTGACATACTTAAAATCTGGCTCAAGGGTATAATGGAACCCAGGTTGGACAGGGAATCTAAAATAAAGGTAGAACAAATATTGGAAAAATCCAGTCAAGGGGAGGTGGATTCTATGGTATCTAATTTAGGCAAAACTATAGACAATATTATAAGAGAAGGTAGGGAAACAGGGTTGGAAGAAGGCAGAAAAGAAGGCAGAAAAGATGGATTACTCCAGGGATTGAAAAAATTATTAGGTATTAAGTTTTCTGATATTTCCTATATGAGCAGAATAGAAAGGATAGAGGATGAAAATACCTTGAATTCTGTATTCGAGGATGCAGTTAAGAGTAATTCTATTGAAGAATTTAAAGAGAAATTGAGACAAAGAAAATTAAATTGATGTATGGGGGTCTGACCCCCATACAAAAAATGGAAAATAAATTATTTGTGTAATCCCTTAAATAAATCTTATTATTCGATATTCCATGTGGTAAAATAAATACGTACAAACAATAAAATTTCGAAGTTTTTGGAGCTGAAGGTTTTGAATTTACATGCATTATTTCAATGGCATAAGTTATTACATTTTATATTACCAATAATTATTATTCTTATATTGCAAAAGCGGTTTAAATTATTGAAGATCTGCTTAGTTATATTTATAATTGGTTTTCTTAAAGAGGTTTATGATGTTATAGTAAAGTTGGATCCTCTATGGATGTCGGCAATAGATTTAGTATCAGATATAGTAGGTATAACATCGGGAATTATTGTGAGTAAAATCAAGCTGGTTCACAAATAAAAATATTTATTGACTTATTTAAACGTTTACTATATAATAAAGTTAATAAGAAGTATAAATCTTCTTATCATAATCCTGATTCAGAAGAGTGCTTGGAAAAGTGTTTTAAAAAAATAAAAAATTTGATAAAATACTATTTTAGTGAGGTTTTTTAAAGACTGAGCAATAAGAATCTATTTATGATAATGCTTTAAGAAAATAAATAACTTTTATAGGCGCTGCCAGATGTGCAGATATAGTTATTGGAATAAGTTATTTATTGAAAGATCAGTTGTTAATTAAGACTATCCATTAAATAAAGATCTCTTGAAAAGTTTTATAATTGACATTTAATGGAATATGGTTGAAAAAAGGTGATGAATATTCAGATAAGAGAAGAGTGCTCGGATGAGTTAGGAGTTTCTTAACCACCAATTAGTATTGCAGCTAGTTGGTGGTTTTAATTTTGCACTGGAATGAGCTCCAATTAGAAACTATTATTGACAAATAATAAAATAAATTGCATTTGGTTGTTAATTGTAATTTTAAATTTACGATAACTTATTGAGTGGGTTAAAAAATTTTTTTATAAATCAAAGTTGTTTCCGTAAGGCATTTTTAATACTGGGGGTAATTAAAAATGGATATTTTTTTAGCAAGGCAGCCAATTCTTGATAAGTCAGGTAAAGTTTTTGGATATGAAATTTTATTTAGGGATAACGAGAGTAATAACCAATATGACACGGATGATGGAGATGGAGCTACTATAAAAGTTATGCAGAATACTTTAGTCAACATTGGAATAGATAAGATTGTTGGAAATAAGAAAGCTTTTATCAATTTTACAAAAACAATATTGAAATCGGATTTATTTTCTATTATTTCACCTAAAAATGTAGTGATAGAAGTTCTGGAAAATATAATCCCGACGGAAGAAGTTATAAATTCCTGCAGAGTTTTAAAGGAAAAAGGATTTACGATTGCACTGGATGATTTTGTATTCGATGATACTTATGTTGAACTTCTTAAACTCGTGGATATTGTGAAAATTGATTTTCTTATAACCAGGGACAGTGAAAGAAAGAAAGTAATGAATACGGCAAAAAATATAAATCCTAATTTAAAATTTATAGCTGAAAAAGTTGAAACGTTGAAAGAATTTAATGAAGCAGTATCCCTGGGATATTCCTATTTTCAAGGGTATTATTTTAGCAAACCTCAGATAATAAAGGGAGCAAAAATACCGGTGAATAAGGTAATCTATTTAAATCTTATAAGGGAGCTGAATTCTAAGGAATTTTCCATAGAGAATATTGAAAATTTGATAAAAAAGGATATTTCACTGTCTTATGATACATTAAAATTGATAAATTCTGCAAAATATTCTTTTGAAAATAAGATTAGTTCAATTAAACAGGCTATAGTTTTATTGGGAGAGAAAGAGATAAAAAGGTGGTTATATTTTATATGTATGAAGCCTATATGTGATGACAAACCGCAGATAGTTATGATAGAATCCCTGCTGAGAGCAGAATTTTCAGAGCTTCTGGCTAAAAAGACCAAATTACGGAGGTATTCCTTTTATGCATATTTAACAGGGATCATGTCTCTTATGGATGTTATTTTACAGAAACCACTGCGTGAGATATTGGATGAACTGATGATTCCCCAGGATGTAAAATGTGCCTTATTAGGTAGAAAATCAAACTTTTACAGTAAAATACTCGATATAGCTGTTGCATATCAGAAGGGAGAATGGGGAAAAAGTATGCTGCTGGCATCCCATCTCGGTATTGACAAAGTTGATCTGGCCAGTGCATATATTGAATCTATTAAATGGCTTGATGAGGTTGTTCAGGAAATCTAGTAATTACGGTAAATTACTTATGATATAAATTTTTAACGTATTTTGTAATTGTAAGGAGAAAAAAGTATATAAGATGCTGTAAAATACAGATAAATATGAGGATCAGGTTTATTTAACAGGATTTGATCCTCTAAATTTTTTATTGACAAAAATTTACCGTTACAATATAGTAGTATTAAATGGTGCTACTAAGTGATGAGAAGGAATGATTGTGGATAAAGTATTGGAATTGCTGAAAAGTATGAATTTAACGGATGTAGAAGCAAAAGTTTACATAGAATTGCTGAAAAACGGACCGTCTACGGGTTATGAGATAAGCAAGATATCAGCGGTATCCAGGTCCAGGGTATATAATGTGCTCTCAAAGCTGGTAAAAAATGGATTCATAGTGGCTTCAAAATCTAAAAACCCCACCTATTATAATTGCATTTCGGTGGACGAGTTCATAAATAATAAAAAATTTGAATATGATTCACTGCTTCTGGAAATGTCAAATGAATTGAAAAAGGTCGAATGTTCCAACAATATGGATTACATATGGTATATAAATGGCTATGACAATATATTCAACAAATGCAGAAATATTTTGAAGAAATCGAAGAAAGAAGTATATGTTCAGATATGGATGGAAGATGTACCGCAGATGTATGATCAACTGAAAAAACTTGATGATGAAAATATTCCACTGTTGACTGTACTGTACAGCAGTGATCATAAATATAAACTGGATTTGAAATTAGTATATAAGCATGGCTTTGAACAGGAAAAACATGAGGAATTGGGTGGAAGGTTGATTTCCCTTGTTTCCGATGACAGAGAAGTGGTTTTCGGCCGTATATTTGACGATGGAGAGTCTGAAGTCATATGGACACAGAACCGCTCTCTTGTATTTTTAGTTGAGGAATATGTAAGGCATGATGCTTATTGCCTTAAATTGATTGATTCTGTGGGAAAATCGGATTTTAGTAACTTGAATCAATGCATATCGAATATAAGGGATATATTTTAGTTTGAATACTCAGGCTTAATGTCCTTTGTTAAGAAATGAAAAAGTGGGCAATTTAAAAGAAGAGTGCAGAGAAATTCAGGACTGATAATGTTTGCTGAGAAATTTAAAGTTGATTTATATAGGAGGATATTAAAATTATGTTATTGCTTAATAAAGAGGATATTAAAAAGGTATTTGACATGAAAGATGCTATTGATGCTGCAAAAGAGTCATTGTCTATATTTTCACAGGGTAAAAGTGTAGTGCCCTTGAGGACGAATATTGATATACCCAAATATGAAGGGCAGAGTTTGTTTATGCCTGCTTATGTGGAGAGCCTTGACAGCGCCGGCATCAAGATTGTTTCGGTCTTCCCTAAAAACATTGAGAAAGGGCTGCCTTCAGTACCAGCTAAGATGATACTTCTTGATGGCAAAACCGGCGATGTAATATGCATAATGGATGGTACTTATCTGACTCAGCTTAGAACGGGTGCCACCTCAGGTGCGGCAGCTGATATGTTGTCGAGAAAGGATTCGAAAAATGGTGCATTGTTTGGAACTGGTGGTCAAGCCGCATCCCAGCTTGAGGCAATGCTCACCGTGAGAAATCTTAATATAGTAAAGGTTTTTGATATTGATAAAGAAAGAGCTGAGGCTTTTGCTGAAAGAATGAGCGGGGAGTTAAGCCGTTTTTCTACAAAAATCGTTGCTGCAGAGAGTTCCGATGATGCCGTTAATGATGCAGACATCATAACTACAGTAACTACTTCTAAAAAAGCTGTTTTTAACGGCAGGCTTGTAAAGAAGGGTGCTCATATAAATGGAGTTGGTTCATATACCCCTGTTATGGAGGAGCTTGATGAATACATAGTCCAAAATGCTGATAAAATCTATATGGATTCCAAAAGTGCTGTTCTTTCTGAAAGCGGCGACTTTATAATTCCAATTCAAAAAGGGCTTATTGATGAAAGCAAGATAAATGGCGAACTAGGAGAAGTTATCTGTGGAAAAATTCAGGGAAGAATTTCCGAAGATGAAATAACCATATACGAAACTGTGGGAATTGCCGTAATGGATGTTGTTACAGCCTATAAAATTTACGAAAAGGCAGTTAAGGCTAAAATCGGCACAAATGTAGATTTGTAAATATCGTAATAGTTCTTAACTTTTCATGTTGTAGAACTGAGAGGTTTAAAACTGGCAGTCATCGGATAGGTTTTTCCCCTAAGGGATAACGTATTCTAAATACTAAAGCTACTGACAATAACTGTTAATAGGGTTCAGGTGTAGAAAAGTATTCTTTATTGGTAAACTCCATCTGAACCTAAGAATCACTTGATGTTGATGTTAATGTAATGTACACAAAAGCTTTAAAAAATTTGATATTTAACATCAATTGGCGAGAAACCATCCATCTCTCCATAACTGGTGCGACGAATCGCTCTTTCTTTTGATTTTTGGTGTGATCAATCTATAATATAATGTGAAACGGGTTGATGTAAAAGATGCTTATAAAATTATAAAAATATTGGCTCCAGGCTTATCAAATGTGATTTTCCAATGTCAATGAGGATATTTTGACTCAGAGTCTGAGATTACACTCCACAGCATAAGTAAGGAAAACAGGAACCGTAGAAACTATAGGGATAACTTGGAAAATAAGAGAAACTAGAAACTACTGTTGGTAAAAAAATATTCCGTGGAGTCTGCTCTCTTTCCAGGAAACTCCAACTTCAAGCTTGAAGTACCTCTGGATGCAGCTAAGTGGTGATTAGTTTACTATAAGTAAACCACTTGTTGCAAAATGATTTCCAACCAAATTAAACTCTAAAAGTGTTTCAATGTTTTGAAATGGAATGGATTGAGATACCTGTTTTTATTTCTCTTAAAAAAATAAAAACAGCTGGAAAACTTTCGCCGAAATGCTTTATTTATGCGACTTTAAGTCCTATAATAAAAATAAAGAATGGCTATTTTACGTTAGTTGAACCTTAACATGAGATGTATTTAAATTAGTTTCATAGTCAAGCCCTACAGCTCCGCGAGCGTGTTGAACCTTAACATGAGATGTATTTAAATGACAATGGCTTAACTATAAGCGAGGCGAATTTGATTGTTGAACCTTAACATGAGATGTATTTAAATGGCTTTTATGATGGATGATAAAGTCGGAGATGAGGAGTTGAACCTTAACATGAGATGTATTTAAATGTAACGAATACAGTTTTATCCCATGCAGGGGGCTTGTTGAACCTTAACATGAGATGTATTTAAATCCGACGCCGAACTTATGGATGATACTCTGGATGTTATGTTGAACCTTAACATGAGATGTATTTAAATGTTTGTCTGCTGTTCGCTTGGCTTCCTCAAGCAGGTTGAACCTTAACATGAGATGTATTTAAATATGTGGATTGTGCCATATTGGCTTCCTTACATAACCTGTTGAACCTTAACATGAGATGTATTTAAATTTTAATTCGTGCCGTTCCCCACCATAGGCGGATTGTTGAACCTTAACATGAGATGTATTTAAATGGTATGCCAGATAGGATTGTTTTAATGCCACACGGTGTTGAACCTTAACATGAGATGTATTTAAATTTATTATCCCGAACTTCAAATTCTACTCCTTTATGTTGAACCTTAACATGAGATGTATTTAAATAGGGATTTAATGGACTTTGACTGGTATTTTTATTTGTTGAACCTTAACATGAGATGTATTTAAATTGCTCAGGTAGATTTCTGATCCTGCCACCGTTAACTGTTGAACCTTAACATGAGATGTATTTAAATCCCCATTCCAATTCCAAACAATCTTCCAGGTCAGGTTGAACCTTAACATGAGATGTATTTAAATTAGGGTATAAATTTCATGCTATCACCTTCCTTCACTGTTGAACCTTAACATGAGATGTATTTAAATTGCTTAGTCTTAATCCTTTTCCACTCTTTCCAAAAGCGTTGAACCTTAACATGAGATGTATTTAAATGGGCAATATCGTTGACCTGCATTTATAATCTTCCCACAGTTGAACCTTAACATGAGATGTATTTAAATTAACCATTCAACTCCTTATATACATCCTTGTGTGGTCGTTGAACCTTAACATGAGATGTATTTAAATCAAGTTCTTCAGCTCTCCCCAGAATGTCAGCAATATGTTGAACCTTAACATGAGATGTATTTAAATAGCTGTTAGGTGCTGGTGTTCCTGTAAGTCCCACTATGTTGAACCTTAACATGAGATGTATTTAAATTATAGACCTGTTGAGAATTTACCTCCAGCATACCAGGTTGAACCTTAACATGAGATGTATTTAAATTAAAGTCGATATCACTTATAAGGTAGCAGGGGGAACAGTTGAACCTTAACATGAGATGTATTTAAATGGTTCATCCAAGTTGGACACCTATATAGTTGACACCGTTGAACCTTAACATGAGATGTATTTAAATTGTTTTCTCCGACGGGTATATCCAGAGAATCTGGCGGTTGAACCTTAACATGAGATGTATTTAAATCAGTTACATCATCCGCCACACTTCTATCCATACCTAGTTGAACCTTAACATGAGATGTATTTAAATCAACCTATCTGCCGTCTGCTTGGCTTCTGCAAGCAGGTTGAACCTTAACATGAGATGTATTTAAATTTTTTTACACACTGCTTATATTCTTCGCTGTCTACCGTTGAACCTTAACATGAGATGTATTTAAATTTTATATAGGGATCAGTTCTATATAATTCGTGTAAATGTTGAACCTTAACATGAGATGTATTTAAATAATTGGATGTCGTTACACAATGTCAGATACCTTTAAGTTGAACCTTAACATGAGATGTATTTAAATGGAACAACCTGCAATCTCTGGAACTCGCTCATTACGGTTGAACCTTAACATGAGATGTATTTAAATCCTCTTTTCTAAAAAGAAATTTTCCTATAATTCTTGGTTGAACCTTAACATGAGATGTATTTAAATAGTGTATCGTCCATGAGTTGTCCGTCCGTGATAAGCGTTGAACCTTAACATGAGATGTATTTAAATTACCAAAGGCAGCATGAGTAGTTTGAGTGAAGTTTCCGTTGAACCTTAACATGAGATGTATTTAAATTTTCTGTTGGATAATGTTCCGCATAGCTTGTCACTGTTGAACCTTAACATGAGATGTATTTAAATATGATGGTAAAACTACAGGACAAGAGGCTGGCGGGTTGAACCTTAACATGAGATGTATTTAAATCATGTCATTCCAAAACTGTGGATATGTCAGAGGTTGTTGAACCTTAACATGAGATGTATTTAAATGGATTTTCTTGCCCCATTCTGCCTCTACTACTATAAGTTGAACCTTAACATGAGATGTATTTAAATGTTCTATAATAGAAAATTTAATTGAGGGTAACTGGTTGAACCTTAACATGAGATGTATTTAAATATAATAGTCCCAATTGCAGCACCTATTATTGGTATTGTTGAACCTTAACATGAGATGTATTTAAATTAAATTTCACCTAATATATAATTAGCAAAATCTGATGTTAGTATAAAAGTGTAGACACAAAGAAATAGATTTACTAAAGATCTATAATAAAATTAAGAAGGGGAAGTGTCTACAAGTGGGAAAAACATCTA
>NZ_JAJJPB010000047.1:0-13062 GCF_020908015.1 Clostridium aromativorans | reverse complement strand
AACACCCCTTACCATTTCGAACAGGAAGGTTAAGCTTCACAGTGCCCATGGTACTGCAGGGGAGGCCCTGTGGGAGAGCAGGTCGTCGCCAGGTGAATATATGGTTCACTAGCTCAGTTGGTAGAGCACATGACTTTTAATCATGTTGTCCGGGGTTCGATTCCCCGGTGAGCCACCAGAGGAAGTATGTTAATATACTTCCTTTTTTACTTGTAAAAAATCTTATAAGCAAACCCCATCTGAATTTTAGATTACTTAATGGAAATAATTTTGCCCTGCGTTATATCTTTTAGAATTTGAGGAGTCAACTTGAAGACTGCATGGGGTGTACCGGCGGCAGCCCATATCTCTTCATATTTCGTTAGATCTTCATCTATTAGGGTGGTTATGTTATCTTTATGTCCAATGGGTGGGATGCCGCCTATAGCAAAGCCCGTTTCTTTTAAAACAAAGTCAGCATCCGGCCTTTGTATTTTTTCTCCAACATATTTTTTAATTACTTTTTCATTTACTCTATTTGCGCCACTTGCTATTATTAATATAGGCTTATTTGATACTTTTCCTTTGAAAATTAAAGATTTAGCTATTTGCCCTACACTGCAGCCTATTGTGTTGGCTGCTTCCTGTGAAGTTCGAGTAGAGCCGGATAGTTCTAATACATTTAATTCATATCCGAATTTATTAAGTACACTTTGTATTTTTTCAGCACTTTTGCTGAGTTTAGATGACATGAAAATTGCCCCCTTCATTTGGTTTAATTAATGTAAATATTATGGTATTATAAATACATACATGTATGTTATATTATACATATATATATTATAACATATAATACCCAGGAGGGAATTGATTTGAAAGATTTTAATTTTATAATAGGGAAAAATTTAAACAGCATAAGGAAAAGAAAAAATTTAAGTCTGGATAAAGTAGCGTTATTGACTGGTGTCAGTAAGGCCATGCTGGCACAGATGGAAAGAGGAAATTCTAATCCTACTGTGACAACTTTGTGGAAGATAGCTACAGGTCTCAATGTTTCATTTTCTTATTTTATGGAAGAAGAATCTCATGAAGTCACTTGTGTAATTCACGATAATATTAAACCCATAATTGAAAGTGATGGAAAAATGAGAGTGTACCCCCTCTTCCCCTATGACAACAAAAGAAGATTTGAAATATTCAATATTGAATTGGAACCAGGATGCAGCCATCAATCTCCTTCACACAATGATGGAATAGAGGAGTACATTATTGTCAATAAAGGTGAAATGGAAATGGTAATAGGGGATGATACATATAAATTAAAATATGGTGATGCCATGAAGTATATGGCCAATAAAGCCCATTGCTATAAAAATACATCAAATACTTTAGCAAGTTTTCAAAATATAATTTATTATTTAAAATGATTGGCTGCATCCTCAGTATATATTTATTTTTTAAGGTAAATTGTATGCAGAAATTGCCTGCCGGCGGAGGTCTTGAAATATTTATCATCCATAAATTCTATGTCAGGTTTTTTAATATTGTCTTCATAGGCATTTACCAGAAAATCACTTTCGATTAATATCTGTAAATCTATTTTGTCAATTTTATTGTAACTGTGGTGACTGCCTATTAAAAAGCATATTCTGTCAACTACATTTTTATCTATGTCAATGTCTTTAAGCAATTTTCTGGCTATGGGAGGCCCTTCAATTTCCTGATAGTTTCCCGCTGAACTGTTGTATTTTTTCTCGCTTTCTTTAATTCCTATATCATGCAGTATGGCAGCTATTTCCAGTATAAGCAGGTCATTTTTATTTAACCCTTCCAGCTCACCTATGGTTTTACTGAAGCCGTAGACTTTTAGAGCATGATTTATTCTTTTAGCATCATTTCCAAAATAAGTTATCATTTTTTTCATGATATGGCTTGTTATGTTCATGATAATTTCCTCCTTGTGGTTTATATTCTATTGATTTTATTATAATATTTTTATAGTGACAATGGTATCAAATTTAAATAACCCTATGATAAGATATTAATGTATTCTTGTTAAGTAAAAATATGGAGGACGCCGATATGAAAAATATACTGCTTGTAGAAGACGACAGATCCTTGAACAGAGGAATCAGTTTTAAATTGGACAGAGAAGGCTATGGAGTATTTTCGGCCAGAAGCATAGAAGAAGCAAAAAAAATACTGTATGGCGAAAGTGTTGATCTTATGATCCTTGATGTAGGACTTCCAGATGGAAATGGGTTTGATTTTTGCAGTGAAATCAGAAAGAATAGTAATCTGCTCATTATATTTTTAACTGCCTGTGATGAGGAAGTGGATATTGTAACAGGACTTGATCTGGGTGCAGATGATTATATCGCCAAACCTTTCAGCCTCATGGTGCTGATGTCGAAAATAAATGCCTTACTTAGAAGAAACTGTGATAAAGGAGGAAACAGTAAAATCATATCCGGGGATATAGTCTTCTATGTTAATGATATGAAGGTATTGAAAAAAGGAAAAGAATTGTTCCTGAGCAGGAATGAGGTAAAACTTTTGAAATATTTAATGGGTAATTCGGGACAAATAATAAGTAAAGATCAGCTTTTGGATAAACTTTATTCTATAGACGGTACCTTTATAGATGAAAATACTATAGCTGTAAATATAAGAAGGCTCAGAGAAAAAGTAGAAGATGATCCTTCAAATCCTCAATATATAAAAAATGTCAGGGGAATAGGATATATATGGGCAGAGAGCTGTGCAAAAATATGATTGAATATTTAAAAGAAAATCCATTATTTAAAAGAGCGTTTATAACAGTTGTTTCAGGTACCATGCTTATTTCCATGGCTGTCTGCTTTTTGCATTATCATATGATAAACAAGATCTATGTAAATCAGATGAATTCCACAGTACAATTGGTGGGAGCTCTTGCAAGATCGCATCCAGAAGATGAAGTGGAAATTGTAAAAACCATTCTGCTAAAAAAATATAATTCTGAGGATTTAAATTATGGTGAGAGCATCATAAAAAAATATGGATATGATGATGAAGTCAAAGCCTGGAACGATGCTGCATTTAATAAAAATGTATATGATATGGCAATTGACGATCTGGTTGTGTTTATACTGACTCTGGCTGGAGGCATATGTATTTTTAGATACTGCAGTCTGAGGATTATAGAAGAACTTGAGGAAATTTTAAATGTAGTTGATAAAATAATAGACGGCAAATTTTCCATAAAGGCTGATAATGATAAAGAGGGGATTTTATCTAAAATATATTCAGGGCTTTATCAAATGACCAGAATACTTGAGCTGAATATAAATAAGCTGGACAGGGAAAAGGAAAATATAAAGTCCCTTGTTACAGATATATCACATCAGATTAAAACACCTTTGTCCTCCATAAAACTCTTCAACTCCCTTCTAATAGAAGATGAAAATATGAATACAGATGAAAGAAAAGAATTTTTACATACTATAAAAGAAGAGGTGTTAAAGTTAGAATGGCTTACAGGATCTCTTATAAAGCTGTCAAGACTTGAAGCAGGCATGATCACATTTAAAAAAGAGAAAAAATCCATAAAGGATACAATATATAAATCCATAAAGGGAGTATATTCAAAAGCACTTCATAGAAATATAGAGATAGATGCTGAAGATATTCATGAGTATTTTGTTTTTCATGATCCCAGGTGGACCAAGGAGGCCATAATCAATGTGCTTGAAAATGCTATAAAATACACGGATTCAGGTGGAAAGATCAATATCAGTATGGTTGAAACGAATTTTTTTATAAGGATTGATATAGAGGATAATGGAATAGGTATACCAAAGAAAGATTTCAACAAGATTTTCAAAAGATTTTATAGGGGAAATTCCAGGATAGTTCAGGAATGTGAAGGATCCGGAGTTGGGCTGTATCTTACCAGGAGGATACTGGAGCAGCAGGGTGGAAATATCATGGTGGATTCAGAGGTGGGGAAAGGAAGCAGGTTTAGCCTTTTCTTACAGAAGTGTAAGTGAGTTTGAAAGTGATATGTAATATTGCCATGTTATGATCTGTGTATCAAATGTAAAAGAGAGGTAATAACATGAAGGTATTGGAAACAAAATCCTTAAAGAAATACTACGGTAGAGGTGAAAATTTGGTCAAAGCTGTGGATGATATAAGTTTTACTGTACAGGAGGGAGAATTTGTTGTAATAGTAGGTACCTCGGGATCGGGAAAAAGTACACTGCTTCATATGATGGGTGGACTAGACAGGCCCACTTCAGGAAATGTGTATATTGGGGGAAAAGATATATTTTCAATGAAGGAAGATGATCTGGCCATATTCAGAAGAAGGAATATAGGTTTTGTATTTCAGGCCTTCAATCTTGTGCCGGTCTTAAATGTATGGGAAAATGTGACGCTGCCCATAGGTCTTGACAATAAGAAGGTGGATGAAAATTATATAAGAGAACTTATGGAAACTCTGAACATATATGATAAAAGAAATTCACTTCCCAATACACTTTCAGGCGGACAGCAGCAGAGGACTGCCATCTGCAGGGCCCTTGCCAGCAAACCTTCCATAATGCTTGCGGATGAGCCTACGGGAAATCTTGATTCCAAAACTGCCCAGGAAGTTATGTCGCTGCTTAAAATGTCGGTGGAAAAATACAATCAGACACTTGTAATGATAACTCATGATGAAAAAATAGCCCAGATGGGTGACAGGATAGTTGGAATAGAGGATGGAAAAATAAGGGCAGGTGAGATGTAAAATGAACTGTATATCAAATCTGGCCAGAAAAAATTTGAAATTCTCAAAGACTAAAAATATTCTTGTCATAATAACCATAGCACTGGCTACATGTCTCATAACTGCCTCCGGTATAGTGCTCTACAGCATTCAAAATATGGTGATAGCTTCCACTGAAGAACAATCCGGAAATTATCATGGAATCTACAAAAATGTGAATGACAGGCAGATTCAAATATTGAAGAACAACATAAAAATTGAAAGTGCAGGAGAATACATTCCCTTTGAGAGTGTAAAGAGAAAAAATTCCAATTATCCGGACATATCCTTAATTTATGCAGATTATAAAGCAGCGGATATGACAAATATTAAACTGGAGAAGGGTAGACTTCCGCAAAAAAGCAATGAGATAGCCCTGGAAAAATGGGTGCTTGACAAATTAAATGTAAAAAGTGCTGTAGGGGAAACCATACATATCGAATATGGAAATACCTCTTCAGCTGCAGGTTTTGTGCTAAGCGGTATATTGAAGGACAGTACAATGCACAAGCAGCAAGACGTAAGTACAGGGCTGGTGTCAAAAAAACTTGTGTATGAAAATTTACCGGAGATGGAAAAGGACTGCTTTGTAAGGGTAAAAAGCCATAGAGACGTGGAAAAGAGTATCACTGACATAGGTCATAGTATTGGAGTAAAAGACAAGAATATAACCAAGAACTCCATGTATATAGACGCTTCCGGAGGAGATCCCATGATGCTGGCGGCATTTGCCGTGATAGCAGTAATTGTTGTGCTGACGACAGTGGTAGTCATATACAATATATTTTATATATCCGTTATTGAAAGGGTAAAACAGTTCGGACTGCTTGCAGCAGTGGGAGCCACTAGAAAGCAGATCAGGAAGATAATATTCAGGGAAGGACTTCTGCTGTCTGCAGTAGGAATTCCACTGGGCATTATACTTGCCCACATTGCTGCCTTTATGATTGGGTATCTTTTTTCACAATTTAATATAAGAATGAAATCCTCTCCATACATTGTGATTGTATGTGCATTGATAAGTCTGGCTGCAGTGGCAATCTCCCTTATAAAACCAGGCAGGCTCTCTTCAAAGATATCTTCTGTAGAATCCATGAAATACAGCGGTGTAAAGATAAGTTCCCGTAAAAGGGAGAGAGTTTCCTTGAAAAAGATATCTATAGCTAAAATTGCACGGCTGAATCTGTGGAGAAATAAGAAGCGTACAATTATGACTATGCTTTCTCTAACTATGAGCGGAGTTTTATTTATCATAATATGCAGTGTTTTAAAAAGTATGAATGTAGACAATATGGTCAAGCATGATTTTAAATATGAATTTGATCTTTCGGTTACAAATACCTATGGAAGTCCATTGAATAAAAAATTGATTGATGATATAAAAAGCATGGATGGAGTGAAAAATGTCTATATCAAGAAAAGCACATTGAATGTTTTTGTAGACAATGCACGCAGTATTCTATACGGATATGATGATTATATGCTGAACAAGTTGAATAAATATCTTATAGGCGGGAATATATCCAGTGAAAATCTGAAAAACAGAGATGAAGTTCTCATAACAGGTAAAAAAGATAAAAATGGCAGTGTCATCTGCAAATATAAGGTTGGGGACAAAATCCCAGTTTCAATCAGGAAAGAGGACAGCAGCGGAAATTTGAGAGAAGTCATGAATAAAAAGTTCACCGTAGCAGGTATATTAAGTGACAATATTGCAGGCTCCGGCTGGGTTGTGGGAGGATATGAATTTATAACTCATAAAGATGTATTTACGAAAGAAGAATTTAAAGGCAGCCTGGCGGATGACAGAGACAACAAATTGACTGACATTTATATAGATATAGACAGCAGTAAGTTTGAGACCATAAAAAGCAGGCTCAAAGCCATAGTAAATAGGGACAGCAGGATAATGTATGAGTCAAATACAGACTGGAAGAAGGAACTGGATGATCAGTTTATGGCAATAGAGGTAACAGCAATGAGCTTCACGGCAATAATAGCTCTCATAGGAATTTTGAATCTCATAAATACAATGATTACAAGCATACTCACAAGAAAAAGAGAGTATGGAATGCTCCAGGCAGTGGGGCTGTCAAACAAACAGCTTAGAAAAATGCTTCAGATAGAAGGCATGTACTATGCCGGTATAAGTTCTTTACTGTCGGTGGTCTTTGGAACCGGTCTTGGATACTTCTGCTTTAAACTGTTTAAAAAAGCAGGGGCGGATTATGCAGAGTATGAATTCCCTCTGATACCTATACTTGCAGTTATTGTAGTGTTTATTTTGCTGGAAATACTGATAACCTACCTTATTGAGGGCAGATTAAAAAAGGAATCCATAATTGACAGAATCAGGTACAGTGAATGATGCTATCAAGTCATACTTAGGTTCAGATGGAGTTTGCTTATAAAAAATGCCTTTTTATATCTGAATCCTATTTAACAGTATTCTTAGTGCTTTAGCACTAAGAATACGTTATCCTTTAGGGCAAGAACTTATCCAGACGCGTAGCAGTGCTTATGGCCAACTATAAGAAATTGGGAGCATTAGCAATGGTAGTGTAATTCTATTGTAAAATATATAAATTTATGTGACAATTTTCTCCTCTAATTTAATTATAACATATATAAAATAGTAAATATAGACTGTTAATTTTTGTATCCTATGATTAGAATAGAATTATTGGTTATATCAGTCAAGTTAGGAGGAACAGGTATGGATGCCATAAAAGCTAAAGAATACTATAATGTCTTGTTAGCAAAGAAGCTAATCGGAGAATTTGGAAAACGAAATATTGAAGGATTTTATTGTAAAACAAAAGACGAAGCATTGAAAAAGATTCTTAAGATGATACCCAAAGACAACTTGGTTTCCTGCGGAGGCTCTTTGACCTTGCATGAAATCGGCTTGAAGCTTGCTTTAAAAAATGGAGGGTACAATTTCTTAGATCCTGCTGAGCCCAAGGGAGGTAAAGAAAAAGAAAGCGCGGCACATCAGGCACTTTTAGCAGATTACTTTTTAATGAGTTCTAATGCGATAACTGCTACGGGTGAACTGGTGAATATTGATGGAATTGGCAACAGGGTATCGGCACTTATTTTTGGACCAAAAAATGTAATAATAGTGGCGGGATTAAATAAAGTGGTTCCAAATTTAGATGCAGCCATACTTCGAGTAAAAAACTATGCTGCAAAAGTGATTGTGTCAGGTTATAGACAGAACTACTCTTCGTTCGAAGAACTTTCTAAAGCCGCCGAAGATGGATGCAGTCAACTTGTCATTACCAGTAAATCAATGTTTAAAGGTCGCATTAAAGTGATACTTGTTGGAGAAAACTTAGGGATTTAAAATATCAAAAAGATAATCTTTTGAATCGTATGACTATTATGAACTCATATTCAGACTCTAATTAAAAACAAAAAATACATACTTAGCTTACTATTGATATAAAAGAATACCTATGTTATAATTTTATTAGTCAAATAGACTTGTAATAATGATTTGAGGAGAAAGGAAGGTGTTGTATATGTTAACTACGTTTAAGGCCTCTGCCCAGAAATGTCCGGGTGGGTTGAAAGTGGAAACTAATGCGAGAGGATTCAAGATCATTTTAGATGAGCCTGAGGATTTAGGGGGCAGCAATAAAGGAATGAATCCAGTTGAGGCTATTCTGTGTGCTTTGGGAGCTTGCCAAACAATAGTCGCAAGTGCCTTTGCCGAAGCACAGAACTTTTCGTTTGAGGAATTCCATGTTGAATTGGAAGGAGATTTGGATCCTGATGGCTTTATGGGTCTTGCCGATGTTAGAAATGGATTTCAGGAAATTCGTTTTGTAATGCATTTCAAGACCAATGAAAGTCAGGAGAAAGCAGAAGCTTTCGCAGATTTTATCGAAAAAAGATGCCCAGTAGGAGATTGTATTGCAAACGGAGTAAAACTTGTAAGAGGTGGAGTAGTCAGAGAATAAGCACATCATTTGGAGGGGCGGCTGTGCGGCCCCTCAAGTTTTCAAAGGAGGATTAGCTGTGGAAGTTAAAATGTCTTTCATTCCTGGAGGAAAAAAAGGCAAAGCTGGAAAGATAAATGTAAAAGTCGGGGACGAGGTGCAGGCGGACAATATTCTCATTCAGGTTGAAACCGGAAAAGGTAATCGTCCAATCAAGGCTCCAAAAGCTGGAGTCATTACGAAAATCCTGTGTATGGAAGGCGCAGAGGTTTCTTCCGGGCAGGTGCTTTTTGAATTGAACAGCCGTAGGGATGAAGCAGTAATACAGCAGAAGGAGAATTTGAAAAAGAATGAAACAGTTGAACTTAAAACGGAGCTTTTAATTATAGGTGCTGGTCCAGGGGGCTATGTGGCTGCGATTTATGCAGCAAAAAGGGGTATGAAGGTAATCCTAGTCGAGAAAGAAGAGCTTGGAGGCACCTGTTTAAATGTAGGCTGCATTCCTACCAAAGCACTTGTAAAATCTTCAGAAGTCTGCAGAAATGTATGCAAATCATCCGTATTTGGCATCATTACGGGTGGCGAACCCCGTGTAGATATGGCACGGATCATTCGTCGTAAGGACGAAGTTAGGGAAAAACTTGTTTCTGGTATCTCTTGTCTACTAAATGATAATGGTGTGCAGGTCATTTTCGGGAAAGCAGCATTTCTTGGCAATAACAGTGTTTTCGTAGAAGGTAAAGAAAAATACATTATTTCTGCCAGGGATATCATTATTGCCACAGGGTCGAAAATTTCCAAAACAAAGATTCCAGGGATTGACCTTCCCATGGTCATGAACAGTACGGAAGCTCTTTCTTGTATAGATTTGCCTAAGAAAGTGACAATCATAGGCGGGGGCATTATTGGTATGGAATTTGCTTTTATGTATAACAATCTTGGTGTCAAGGTCAATGTTGTTGAATTTTTAGATAGATTGCTTCCCATGCTGGATCGTGATGTTTCCGAAAGTATCCGTAATTATGCAAGTGAAGCGGGAATTTCCGTTCATACCGGTTCAAAAGTCCTGAGGATTCAACAGTCTGAGGACAAACAGGCAATTGTGACTTACGAAGATAAAAAAGAAGAACATATAGTTGTCAGTGACAAGGTTCTTGTGGCAATTGGCCGTGAGCCAAACCTTGATGGTATGAATATTGAAAAGACAGGGCTTATTCTCAATGAACGAGGCAGAGGAATTTCTGTAGATGCACAAATGCGTACGAATGTGGAACACATATATGCCATCGGTGATGTAACCAACATCATCCAGCTTGCCCATGTAGCTTCTTACCAAGGCATGGTGGCGGTAGATAATATTTTGGGAGGATCCACACAGGCAAATTATTCTGCTGTCCCAAATGTAGTATTTACGAGTCCGGAAATATCCAGTGTGGGTTTGACGGAGGAAGAATGTCGAAAAAAAGGATTGGATTTCAGCATCAGTACGGTTTCATATTCTTGTAATGGCAAGGCCGTGACCATGGACGAACCGGATGGTTTTGTGAAACTTGTACGGGATAACGCAACTCAACGTATTGTGGGCGGTTCCATAATTGGTGCTGATGCTTCATCTTTGATCAGCACACTTACACTTGCAGTGTCAAATGGTTTCACCGATAAGGAAATTGCTGAAACGGTTTTTGCCCACCCCACAACTGCTGAAGTTATTCATGAGGCTGTGCTTGGATTCGGAATAGGAGCAATACATCAGTCATGAGTCGAATTTATGTGTCTTTGGAAACGGATCCTTATTATAATGTGGCGGCAGAATACCAGCTTTTTTCAGAAGCTGGCCCGAAAACTTGTTTATTCTTGTGGAGGAACCGGCCGGCGGTTGTTTTGGGACGCAACCAGAATGTTTTTGCAGAGTGTGACACAGAGTTTTTGAAAGAGCATGAAATTGTCCCGGTCAGGCGTCTTTCTGGCGGAGGAGCAGTTTTTCATGATTTGGGAAATGTAAATTTTACGTTTATTTCAGAGGAAAAGTATGCAGATGTGGGAAGGTATTTGAAAATAATTAGTAATGCTATATTGTCCATGGGTGTAGAATGTACTTTTAGTGGTAGGAATGACCTGCTTATCAGTGGAAAAAAGTTTTCCGGGCATGCCCAATATGCTGACTATGGTAATTTTCTATACCATGGGACTCTCATGGTTAATGTAAATCTTGATATGCTTACTGGTGCACTGAAGCCTTCTTTTCTCAAACTGAATTCTAAGGGTATAAATTCTGTAAGAAGTAGAGTGGTGAATCTATCTGATCTCTGTGAGGGCGTTACTCCAGAAAGTACAATAGATGCCGTAATCCAGGCATTTATGCTGGAATATGGCATGGAAATGTCTATAAGACAGATCAGTAGTAATAATATGAAACCATCCATTCTTGAAAAAATAAAAAGGGACGACTGGATTTATGGAGAGGCCCCGGATTTTAACATAAGCTTTGAAGAGAAACTGTCTTTTGGTAACGTTACCATATTTGCAAATGTTTCTGATGGCAGGATTTCTCGGCTCAAAGTTTATACGGACAGTCTTGTGCCTATTGACTTTACGGCGTTTGAAAAGGGATTAACTAAATCTTTTTTTGACAAGAAAATACTAACTCACAGGTTGGAAAAGTTCGTTGATAATGTGAAGCAAAAGAGAAAGTGCAGATAACCTATAAAAATAATATTTCTGTGTCCTTCTGAGTTTAATATACGTCAAAGACGAGATCAAAGCCAGTTTTATATATTTTTAGCGGCCAGCTGTATTTTTTAGGGTTTTTAATTCCTGCAGATTTTAGTATACTAGATAGAGGGGTATAAGATATTTTTGTCTTGTATTTCTCTAAAAGTATATCTTTGAGATGGAGGGAGTTTACTTTAATTATATTTTCTTTCATTTCGCTTTTGTAGGAGGTAATTCTTTAGGTGAATGAAATGTTTAATTTGGATGACTGCATGGCTTTTATAACCAGTCGGAGTGCAAAGATTTTTTCGGAAACCATGGAGCAAAGATTAAGTCCGTATAGTATTACGAGGCCCCAATGGGTTGCCATATATTATATCTATACGAGCAATTCCATAACGCAGCGGGTACTGGCTGATAAAATGTCTGTTAAGGAGCCTACAGTGGTAAGGCTGATTCAAAAGATGGAACAAGAAGGACTATTAACTCGTTTTGGTATTGCTGGAGACAAACGGGTCAAACAGTTGCACTTGACAAAAAAAGGTACAAATTTGTATCATGAACTTCTTCCTGTAGCTGAGAAATTTATGAATGATACAATAGAAGGCATCAGTAAGGAAAACCTGCAAATTTTAAAAGACACACTGAGTATGATGGTCTACAATGCATTGAAGAAGCGATCACAATAATCCTATGATTTGTTTTCAATAACTCTCTTGATATTGTAGACCAGCCCTGTGTGCTGTCTGTACACTACCGTACTTGAAGTTGATATAGATAAAAATTTTATAAAATTGTGTTATAATACAAATAAAGAATAGCAGCCACCACTTGCAGACAGGGCTACTATTTTTTTATTGCCTTAATTGGTATCATTTTATATATTAATATATTATTGACTAAAGCTACTAATATATTGTCTTATATAGATGAGTTATTATGATATTATGTCTATAAGTAAAAGTAAATTTTATGACATAGCAATAAATGGAAAAACAGGAGGATAAAGAGTGGAAAAAAGACCTAAAATTAAAATCCATTATTCGATTTATGAAATAATAATAGAACTTATTAGCATTATAGCGGTATTTATCAATATTTATTATTAAAATACTATAAACTACTACCAAATGTTATACCTAAACATTTTAATGCTGCAGGTATACCTAATGGATATGGTAATAAAAGTTCTATATTTATACTTGCTGGTATAAGTTTTATAATGCATATTTTTCTAACTATTTTAAATAAATTTCCACATGTATATAATTATCTAAAACCAATAACTGAAGAAAATGCAGAGTATCAGTACAGGTGTGCTAGACAATTGATTATTATGATTAAAGCAGAATTCATGATAATATTTACATATATCGAATGGAATAATATTAAAGTCGCTTTAGAAAAAAGTAGTAGTTTAGGTACATGGTTCCTTCCAATTGTTTTAATAGTTATTTTTGGTACACTTTTAATATATATTAGAAAATGTTTAAAATAGTTTTGACACAATATTTATATATTATTTACTAACTTAACTATATAGAAAGTAAGAAATATACAAGCAGCATTCCAATAAATTCTGAAATAAAATTCACTAAATAGTGGAATTATAAAAATATAATAATTCTGACT
>NZ_JAJJPB010000046.1:0-13395 GCF_020908015.1 Clostridium aromativorans | reverse complement strand
TATTGGCAAAAGCCCGGGAGCTCCCCGTCATCTAACCAATGCCCAGGAATTAGAACTAATTAAAATAATTACAACCAGAACCCCCGATGAAGAAGGCTTTACTGCGAGGAAAAAGTGGGATACTACGATAATAAGGAAGCTGGTAATGAAACTTTATGGTGTTTCCTACTGTCAAAGAGGAATGCTTGAAGTATTATACAGAAATAATTTAAGTTTTACCCGGCCGACGTATTCTTTAAAAAAAGCTGATGAATCAAAGCAAAAAGAATTCAAGGAGCAGTTTGAACTTTTAAAAAAAATTAATGAAAGGTCATATAGATTATATTCTTTTTGAGGATGAATCAATGATTCGGGATTACCAGGCCATAGCAAAAACATGGTTTATAAAAGGCAGACAGCGCATTATTCCTACTACTGGTAAGCATAGGGGAGTTAAACTTTTAGGTGTATAAAGCTCTGAACCATTTTTACTTTCTATATAGTAATATATTTTTTAAAATTTTAGTATAATTTTTAAAGATAAATAAAATTAATACCACAAAATATGATTTAAAATAATAAATTGTGATATAATATATTTAAAAGAAGCCGTTACGGTTTTTGATTGTTAAATGTTATTAGTTAATTAAAATGCACTTACGCTAGGGTGCATTTTAATTTTTTAAGTTATTTTCTTTATCACTATCCGCAGTAATAGATATTTCATTATTACTGTGTTTAGAGCTGTTCTTATATTTAAGAATGGCTCTTTCTTTTAAGTATGCAAGCATAGCAAAAATACCAACTATACTCACTATTGTAACGCATACTATAGATGTAATAGTAATAGAATCACTCATTTATGTCACCCCCTCTGTTGTCAGATTAACCGCAACGACTTCCATGGGAGAGATAAAATCCTGGAGGGTGACTAACTAAAAACATCCTTATTCTCCTGATAATTATTATAGCATAAATTTTAACCACGAATCTATATTTATAAAGTTTATCCATATTCTACCTTGTAGTTAAGCACAGAATTAATTATTGCCCCGAGTTATTGATTTAACCCGGGGCTTGTTTCTTATTGCTGGGATATTTTTATAAATAGAGTGTTCTGAAGTTTGCCCACTAATATTGTAGTGTTTTTAGGTGCATAATCTACTTTTATGCTTTGTGGAATGAATAATATTAAGGAAAAAATAATTATTATAATAATTATTTTTACCAAGTCCAATTTTTTTACTTTTGTGTTTAAATAGTGCAATAGCATATTTTTTATTTTATTAATCATGTTCGTCACCTCACTTCTTTAGAAAATTTTCCCTATAAGGTTATGTGTTACTTTTGAAAAAATTAAATAAATAATTTTAAAATATTTATACTTTTAATATGTGGTAAAATTGTATGAAAAAATAAAAAATCCTGAATTTTTTCAGGATTTCTAAAAAAACCTTATATTAATATACAATGCATTTTTTATAACATAATTTTACAATAAAACTTGTTACTATATAGAAAGTAAGAAATATACAAGCAGCATTCCAATAAATTCTGAAATAAAATTCACTAAATAGTGGAATTATAAAAATATAATAATTCTGACTATAGGATTGTGAACAGGAATGAAAAAAGTACATGATAGAATAAATTATTATGCTGAAAAATCAGATTTTGAAGAAGTCAATCAGGCACTGAAAAATAACTCAAATAAGAGAATGCATATAAGATATATTGTTATACTTAACTATCTCCAGGGATACAAGCTTAACGAGATTGCCTATATGAACAATATATCTTTTCAAACTGTAGGTGTATATGTTAAAAAATATAAATCGTCTGGATTAAGTGGTTTGGTTATTGGCAAAAGCCCGGGAGCTCCCCGTCATCTAACCAATGCCCAGGAATTAGAACTAATTAAAATAATTACAACCAGAACCCCCGATGAAGAAGGTTTTACCGCAAGAAAAAAGTGGGATACTACGATAATAAGGAAGCTGGTAATGAAACTTTATGGTGTTTCCTACTGTCAAAGAGGAATGCTTGAAGTATTATACAGAAATAATTTAAGTTTCACCCGTCCAACATATTCTTTGAAAAAAGCTGATGAATCAAGACAAAAAGAATTCAAAGACCAGTTTGAACTTTTAAAAAAAAATTAATGAAAGGTCATATAGATTATATTCTTTTTGAGGATGAATCAATGATTCGGGATTACCAGGCCATAGCAAAAATATGGTTTATAAAAGGCAGACAGCGCATTATTCCTACTACTGGTAAGCATAGGGGAGTTAAACTTTTAGGTGTATTAAACTATGAAACTGGACAAGTATATTGCAGTGAAGACGAAAAGTATGATGCTGAAGTATTTCTTAAATTTCTAAAGGAAATTGTACAGCAGTATCCTTCTGGAAAGATAGTAATGATCCTGGATAATTCTCGTATTCACCACGCAAAACTTATACAGCCATTTATGGAGGCAACCCCTCGATTGAAACTTGTATTTCTTCCACCATACAGCCCACAGCTTAACCTTATTGAAGGTCTGTGGAAGTGGCTTAAATCTGACATTATAAATAATGTATTTTATCCCACAGTAAAAGAAATAAGGACAGCTGTCAGAGAGTTTATTAAACGTATCAATTTATCCAACTCAGAGGTTATTGACAGACTTTGTATAAAGCTTTGAACCATTTTTACTTTCTATATAGAGTAAAAATATTCTGGTTTTATTTTATTTAAAAGTACTATAAACCACCATTTATGGTACAATTGATTAAAATGATCGGGAGGGTTAATAATATGAATTTTTTAAAAGATATTATAAGTCGGGGTATATTTTTATTGATTTCGGGGCTAATCGTATACATTTTAACTTCAAAACTAGGATTTGAGCACAAAGAATATAATTTTAATGATCCAAGAAAATCCGGATTACATGCTTTTGCTGCAGTTTTTATAAGTATTTTTTTAATTACGCTTATAATATTTTTTATAAATTATACTGGTAAATCAAATACTGATATACAGACAAGTGTAACTTATAATTTTTCTACTGTTCTGTCAAATGCATTATTGTATTTAATAATTATAAGCCCTATATTATTAACAAAGAAATTTTTTAAACAATCATGGGCAAGTACAGGGGTGTCAAGGCATAATCTGAAAAAATCAATTGGTATTGGTACAATCTCAGGTATTATATTTATAATATTGTCGCTATTTTATATGAATATAAATGTCGATAAAGTAATAACTCATTTAAACATTGGCCATTTTTGGGCGTTATTAAACTGTGCTGTAATTGGATTTTCTGAAGAGTTCATATTTAGGGGATATTTACAAACCCGTTTAATTGCATGGATGGGAAAAAACAAAGGATGGATGACTGCTTCTGCTTTAATGGCTTTAATGCATTTACCTCAAAGAATTTTTATTGGGAAAATGACTTTAACTGAAACCCTTACGAGTATGTTTGGTTTAGTTTTTTTCAGTTTGTTCTTGGGATATATGATGATTAAAACTGAAAATGTCACTGCACCATCTATATTTCATGCTTTATATGATTGGGGATATACACTGGTTTAGTTTTAAAGTATATAAAAAAATGGGTATTTTTCTATGCTCGCATAGTTAAAATATTGAAATTTTAACTATAACGGCAAAAATAAATATACCTACTAAGATTAGCAATATTCCATCGGATTTTTTATTTTGTTTATAAAAATATATTCCATTTAAAATTTGAAAAATTCCTAAACAAATGAACATAAAATTCATTAATACTTGAGTGTTAGGTCTATAAGTGTTGCTGTATATCAGAGCAATTATGCATAATATGAGTGTTAACATTCCAAATATAAATCTGATTATTGAATATTTGCTTTTCAAATTTATTTCCTCCTGGCTTTTTATATTATAATAACATAAATGCTAGTTTCCAGCTTTAGTTTTTTTACATAAAAATATCTTTTTTAATATGATATAATATCTATTAAGAAAATAAAGTTTTTTAATTGGCCACTCTCCAGATTTTATCTCTTGCAAAGAGGGTATTTATGGCTAATTGATAACAGAGATCGGTTATTGAAAATCGATAAATTTTATGGAAGGGTATAAGGATGAAATTTAATTCGAAAATTGGTTGGTGGTTTCATATTACAGTAGTATTATTTACAATTATAACTTTATGGTTGTTTTATTTATATATTATAAATAAAATAGGATCTTTAGCATTTATTTTATTCATTTCTTTATTAATATTATTTATTTTACCAAGATATTTTCTTACTTATTATGTTTTTGAAGATTCATATTTATATATAAGAAGTGGGCTAATATTAAATATTAAGATTAATTATGGAGATATTATTTCATTTAAAGAGAGTAATAACATAATATCTTCTCCAGCGTTATCTATGGATAGATTAGAAATTAAATATTATAAAAATTCTTTCTGTGATTCTATATTAATTTCTCCAGATAAAAAACAGGAATTTATTGATGTACTCAGCAAGCGAATTGCTTCACAAATTTAAAATTTTATTTATTATAAAAAGGCATGATCACCTTTTTATTTTGGAAAAAGACTAAAATAAAAGCTCAAAAAATTAAATGCACTTTGCGAGAGTGCATTTAATTAACTGAAAATCCAATTCAATAATAAAGCCGCAATGGCTTCTTTTAATTATATTTTAGCACATTTTTAAAAAAATAAACTCGATTTTAGAATAAATTATCGTAAGATCATGGTAATTTATTTTTTTATTTAGAACTTTTATTAACTTAATAATTGATATTAAGTGTAACTTTTTATATATTAAAATTGTCTAATTAATGTGTGATAAATTGTTTCCAGATATCTTTGTGGAGGAGTGAGGTAGTGAAAGAAACGGATAAAGTTCAAATTCTTGTGAATAATGCTAAAAAAGGAGATGATAGATCGTTTGTTGAGTTGATAAATTTTTATAAAGAAAATCTTTATAAAATGGCATTTATATATGTAAGAAATGAACAGGATGCTCTGGATATTGTAAGCGATACTGTATATAAAGCCTATATGAATATAAATAAATTAAGGGAATCACAGTATTTTAGCAGTTGGATTATAAAGATACTTATAAATTTATCTATAAATAAGTTAAAAAGTAATAAAAATATTATTTATGTTCATGACTATAATTTATTAGACAAGGATAATAATATTTCAGAAATGGAGTTTAACATATCTAAAAATGTTGACTTATATAATGCTATGGATAATTTGAGTATAAAATATAAAAACTTAATCATTTTAAAATATTTTCAGGATATGACTATTCCTCAAATTTCTAAGCTTTTAGAATACCCGGAAGGCACTGTGAAAGTTTATTTAAGAAGAGCGTTAAAAAAATTAAAAGTTGAATTGGAAAAGGGGTGTATTTAAATGAAGCATGATCCTAAAAATGGGTTTGAAAAAATTGACATATCAAGCAGGCTTGATGATGTAATTAAAAAGTCTATTTCAAAAGCAAAAAGGGATAAAAAAATAAGAACTATAAAACTAAGGCTGATTAAGATTAATGCTGCAATAGCTTCATTGATTATTATTTTCATCAGCAGTGTCAATTTTGTGCCTGCTTTTGCGGAGTCACTAAGTGATGTGCCTGTAATATCATCTATAGCCAATGCTGTACAATTTCATTATGATAAAAATATAGATAGTGCTGTAAATCAAAATTTGTCTCAAAATATAAGTAAAATTCAAAAAGACAAGAATATAAGTATCACTGTTGATAATGTAATTACAGATGATAAAGATATATTTATATTATATACGTTAAATGGAACAACAGCTGATGAGGATATCAAGAATCTTCTGATGAAAAAATTTTCTATAAGTGACAACAATGGAAAAACTCTCTTGAGCAGTGATGATTTTAAATCACAAAGACTTCCGCCTAAGCTGAATAATAAAAATCAAGATAGTCTATCCTTAAGCAACACAAATTATAAATGTATAATTTCATCATTGGGTAATTCTATTGAAAATTATTCTAAAAATAAGAAAACTTTTGGTTCCATAGAGTTGATAAGTATAAAGGATATGAAAATACCTGATGAAATAAATTTAAAGGTTTCAGGTATTACTGAAGCATATAATATGTCTTATTCTAAAGAAGCTTACAATAATTTTACTTCAAAATTCAATAGAGAACCCAAAAATATATCCGGCAATTGGAATTTTGAAATAAAACTTGACAAAAACCTAAAATCACAAAAACCGGAAGAATATAATAATATTCCATTTTCAATTAATAATACTGATTTCACTTTTAAAAGTGTAAAAATCTACCCTACCCATACTGAAATAAGAATACAATTGGGTAAAAATAGTATTGATAAATCTCAATGCAATTCAATTGGAAGAATAGTTGGAGGGGATACCAGCAAGTTACCCTATTTGACAGATGAGAAAGGAAATAAATATAGTATTTCGGGGAATGCTCTGGTAAGCATGGATTCGGAAAATTGTATAAATTTATCATTTGAAAGTCCTTACTTTAACAGAACAAATAAATTGTATCTAGTGATAAATCAACTTAATTACTCAAATGGTGAACCTTATACAAATATAGAGACAACGAAAGTAAAAATCAAATAGTTTTTATTAAAAAATTATAAGTATTCATGAACTAAAAAAAGGAGTAGTGACTAGGTAATACTGTAAATTTAAGAAGTTAGCCCAATACAAGCAGTACTATTTTTGAGATAGCTTTATCATCATAAGAGAGGGATAGGAAAAGGGATAGGAAAAATGAAAAATAAATGCATAAAGTTAATACTAATATTTACGCTGATTAGCTGTTGTGTTTTTTCGGGGTGCACTAGCCCATCTTTTAATAATAAAAACCAATCAACAGCAGTTAATAATGTAACAAAAAAATCAGATCAACAGTTGATGATGAGTACTATTAAATCATTAGCTGTTAGCAATAGATCATTTGGTTCAGATAATGAAAAAAAAGCTTACGAATACATAAAAAATAAAATTCAGTCCTATGGATATAAAACGCAGACGCAAACATTTTCTTTGTATAATTATACATCGGATAACAAATTGCAATTGAACGGTAGCCAAAATTTAATTGCAATTAAGAAAAGTAAAGCAAATTATAATAAAGGAACTGTAATCATTTGTGCACACTACGATTGTTCTGAAAATTCCATAGGAGCAAATGACAATGCTTCAGGAGTTTCGGTGGTTATGGAAACGGCTAGATTACTAAAAAATGTACCAAGTAATTATGAATTAAGATTTATTTTCTTTGGTGGTGAAGAATTGGGAGGAGTAGGCTCAAATCATTACATAAAAAATTTATCCTCTAATGATAAAAAAAATATAAAAGCAGTTATAAATATTGATTCAATAGCACAGAAAGGTGGTAGTAAACCATATATATTTACCATAAGTGGAAAGAAAAATTTTGCTGTTACGTTATTAGAAAGAAAGCCTAAAGATATGAATATAAAGAAAACAGATCGTGAGTTTAGCGATTATGTTGCTTTTGATGCAAATAAAATTCCGGCATTGTGTATAGGACAGGCTTATGACAAAAATTTAAAAATAAACAGTCCACAGGATACAATTTCACTTATAGATGAATCAAAGCTCAAGTTAGTTGCAGATACTGTTATAAATTCATTATCTAATTGAGAATTTTTAATTCAAAAATAAACTGGATTTTAAAATAAATTATCGTAAATCATGATAATTTATTTTTTTGTTTGCCTTTGACGATTTTCCTTTTGATAACAATTGTCTCTTGCAGTTATGCTATAATTAAATTACCAATATATTTGGCTGGAGGTAGAAAATGGAGGACTTGGATTTTGTAAAAAAAATTTGTGAAGCTGATGCACCCAGTGGGAGAGAGGATTGGCTGTACTCTATCATAGAAGATGGTTTTAAGGAATTTGGAAATATAACCATGAGCAAATTGAATAATATTTACATACATAAAAAAGGAAAAAATTCCAATAAAATAATGATAATGGCCCATGCAGATGAAGTGTTTTTAATGGTAAATGAGATTTCAAGGGAAGGATTTTTAAAATTCAAAGCTGTGGGAATAGATCCCAAAAGCCTTGTATCCCAGGAGGTTGTCATTCATGGGAAAGAGAGAATAAAGGGAATTGTAGCTTTAAAGCCTGCATATGAGGATAAAGACAGAAATAAGATCAAGATGGAAAATCTGTATATAGACACAGGATATAATTTTGAGAAATTAAATGATTTAGTCAATATAGGAGATTATATTACTTTAAAAAGAAATATGATTCAGCTTTTAAATGAGAATGTATGCGGCAAAGCCATAGATAATAGGGCAAGTATTGCAGCTATGCATATATGTGCAGCAGAGCTCAAAAATGTCACTCCGGACCTGGATGTTTATTTTGTGTGTTCCTGTCAGGAGGAAGTGGGACACAGAGGTGCCGGCATGGCAAGCTATGAAATCAAACCGGACATAGGCATAGCTGTTGATGTGACCTTTGATGGAGGAATATTCGGGGATACGGACAGAGAAAATAAATTGGGAGAGGGACCCGTCATATGTATAGGACCCAATGTGCATCCTAAACTTAAAAGCAGGATAATAGAGACGGCAGATAGACATAATATTTCCTATCAAGTCGAAGTGGAGCCGGGAAACACCGGGACGGATGCCTGGGACATTCAGACTGCCGTTGGTGGAATACCAACCCTTCTAATATCCATTCCCATAAAGTATATGCATACTTCTGTGGAGATGGTGAATTTAAGAGATATCAGAAATACGGGAAGGCTTCTGGCCAGGTTTATTCAGGAATTAAAAGGAAATGAATTGGAGGGATTGTTTTGTTTTTAGAAAAACTCTGTAATTCCATGGGACCCTCCGGGTATGAAAATGAAACAAGGAAAGTTATCTTAGATGAACTGGGAATGTTCACCAAAGATATAAATGTAGATAGAATGGGAAATGTTGTGGTTCATAAAAATAGTAGTTCTAATTCTCCTAAAGTAATGGTGGCCTCGCATATGGATGAATTGGGGCTTATAATAACAGGTTATAATGAAGATGGAACTTTAAAATTTTCAACTATAGGAGAGGTGGATAAAAATTCACTGCCCTGTAAAACTATTCTGATCGGTGATGAAAAAATATCGGGAATTATAGGAATAAAACCAATACATCTCCAGAACAAGAAAGAAGTAAATAAGAGTTTATCCTGTGAAAACATGTGTATAGATATAGGTGCCTTCAGCAAGAAAGAATGCAGCAAAATTGTTTCACTGGGAGATTTCGCGGTGTTTGACAATCATTTTTGTTATTTTGGAGATGACTTTATAGAGGGAAAAGCTCTGGATAGCAGAATAGGTTGTTCCATACTTATGGAATTATTGAAACAGGATTTTAAATGCAATTTATATGGTGTATTTAGTGTACAGGGCAATATAGAGCAAAGGGGAATCTATGGTGCAGCTTATAATATTGATCCAGATGTTACTATAATTTTAGATGCGATAAATAGTATGGATATATTAGAAACCCCAGGTTATTTAAGAACCATACAATTGACGGGTGGCCCTATTATACCATTTAAAGGTGGAGAGTCAATATTTGATAAAGATATTGGAGAATCTATTAGGAATGAAGCGATTAATAAAGGTATTCCCTATCAAAAAGTTGGAGATACTCAGAGAGAGGGAGAACTTAAGGCAGTCCGTATTAGTGTGAATGATTGCAAGATTGCGGCTGTACTAATGCCCTGCAGGTATATGAATTGCAATATATCTCTATGCAGTAAAGCTGACTATCAAAATACGTTGGAGTTGCTGAAAAACTATTTGAAGGAATTATAGTATGGTTTAGTTAAAAGGTGGAGGGGTGAGAATTTTGGATAAACTTCTAATAAAATTAATCAATTCTTTTGGAATCAGCGGTAGGGAATATGAAGTTAAGCGGGTAATAAAAGATTATCTAAATAACATAGATCAGAGCGTATATGAGGATGGTATGGGTAACGTAATATTGAAATTAGGATCTGGAGAAATTAAAATTATGTTGTGTTCCCATATGGATTCAGTTGGATTTATAGTAAATCATGTAGATGATAATGGAATGATAAGAGTCAGCAGTATAGGTCATTTTAATAAGGAAGATATATCCCACAGTTTTATAAGATTTGAGAATGGCACATTGGGTAAAATATATACTTCTTCCAAAGATATGTTTGTTGATATAGGGGCAAAAGAAAAGGAAGAGGCATTGAAAAAAGTAAAAGAGGGAGACATAGCATCTCTTGTGGGACCTTATTTAAATGCAGGGGATAATAATGTGATAAGTCCACTTTTGCATAATAAAGTAGGATGTTATATACTTTTGAGACTCATAGAGGAAATTGAAATGAAGGATGGAGTTGAAATCAGTTTTGTATTTTCATCCCAGGGAGAAGTGGGAGGAATAGGAGCAAGAGCTGCAGCAAGTGATATAAAGCCTGATTATTGTATAGTAGTGGGAACTGATAAGGCGAAAAATTCAGAAAAACCGGATACAAATATAAACATGGGAGAAGGCCCTGTGCTCAAGATCATGGATAATTCCCTTATAATGCACAGGGATATAAAGAATATATTGGAGAATGCAGCAAAAAAAGCAAATGTAAATCTTCAATACAGTATAAATACAGATAGATCTGAAGGTGAATTGGTGCATAAACAGGGCATAGGTATAAGAACCGGTGAAATTGCCATACCCTGCAGGTATAAGTATTCTGCTTCAGAAATGATATCTATTGATGACGTGGAAGATACTATAAAGGTATTAAAACATTTGGGAAATTTTAGTAGTCTTCTGTAAAAATGAATATTCGATTAAGGTTATTTAGAAAGGCTTAAATGTGAAATGAGAAAATTTAGGTGGATTTTAGTAGTATTATGGATGATAATAATATTTGCTTTTTCCAATCAGAAAGCAGTTGTGTCAAATGATAAAAGCGAATTTGTTATATATATATTTCAGATGTTAGGGATTGATTTAAATAGTATATTTGGAAACTTAGCCAATTTTGTAGTGAGAAAAGTTTCTCATTTTTTAGAGTATTTAATATTATCAGTACTTATATTCAACGCGGGAAAAGAGAATTTCAAGTTGAAAAAATTAGCTGCTTTTTCACTTTCAGTAATATTTTTGTATTCCTGTTCAGATGAATTTCATCAGCTGTTTGTGTTGGGAAGAACTGCTCGAATGAAAGATGTAATAATAGATACTGCAGGTGGAATGGTGGGATTTTTGATATGTTATTACTGGTACAAAAAAAGGGCTAAAGAGCTCTAAAGGTTATTTAGAGCGTTCTTTAATTTTAGCCAGTCGTTTTTATAGGTAGATTCAAAATTGCTATTTCTATTGTAAGTCAGAGCAGAGGGGTGGTACATAGGAAATATATGTTTTTTAAGCTGTTCATTAAAATAGATATTTCCGTGACACTCTCCTATAGAGTTGAATTCAGTAAATATTTTTAAAGGTGTATTTCCCAAAGTTATAATTATTCTAGGATTTACCAGTTCAATTTCTTTATTCAGTATATCCTTGAACAGTTTTATTTCAGAAATCTTTGGAGTTCTGTTGCTTACAGTTTTTCTTCCGTTTTTACCTTCTTTTATCTTAATAGGCCTGAAAAAACAGCTGTTAGTTATTCGAACCATTTTCCTTTCTAAATTTATTAGGTTTAGGTATTTTTCAAAAGTTTTGCCAGCCATGCCCACAAAAGGTTTACCCCTTTCTACTTCTGTTTTACCGGGAGCCTCACCTACAAATAATACGTCACAGGGAATGGGACCATCTCCTGATATATATCCGCCTATTGGAGACTCCTTGTAATTGTCACAAATTTCTTTAATTTTTTTTCTAAGCCTTTCTTCTATATCATTCATAAAAGATTTCCTTTCTAATATTTTATCAATTATATTTTCTTACATTTTAACATATATATACTTTTTAAATGAAATAATTTATCTACTTTTAGCATAATTGTACCAATACATTTGCAAATAAATATGCTGATGATATAATGCTGTTAAATTGTTTAAGAGGTGATTTTGTTGAAAGTTCCATATATAATGACGCCGGGGCCCACAGAAGTTAGAGAAAATGTGAGGCTGGCTAGAAGTGTGCGATGCACAAATCCTGATTTAGATATTAAATTCTATGATTTTTATAAGGAAACTTGTAAAAAGATAAGTGAACTTTTAAAAACTAAAAATGAAGTTAGAATATTAGGCGGCGAAGGTATGCTTGGTTTAGAGGCTGCCTGTGCCTCTCTCACTGAAAAAGGGGATAGAGTACTTGTAATTGACAATGGAATATTTGGAGAGGGATTTGCAGATTTAATCAAATTGTATGATGGCGAAGTGGTGTTTTTTAAGGGAGACAGGAGAGAAGAAATAAATTTAGAGGATTTAAAGAGATTTTTAGATAAGGACAGCAATTTTAAGTATGCCACGGTTGTGCACTGTGATACTCCATCAGGAGTACTGAATGATTTGTCAAAAATATGTCCTATGCTCAAGGAAAAAGGTATATTGACTCTAGTGGATAGTGTTTCCGCTATGGGAGGTGAAAATTTAGAAGTTGATAATTGGAAAATAGATATAGTTGTAGGAGGATCTCAAAAATGTATTTCAGCACCTCCGGGTCTTTCACTGCTCAGTATTAGTAAAGATGCTTTTTATGCAATGGAAAGCAGAAAGAGTCCTATAAAGTCTTTTTATTGTAATCTGCTGGTTTGGAAAAATTATTATGAAGAAAAGTGGTTTCCATATACCCCACCTATAAGTGATATAATTGCATTGAGAACAGCGGTGGACAATATTTTGGCAGATGATAGTGTCCTGAAAAGACATGAAAGAATCGGAAAAAGCATGAGAAAAGCTATTATAGAAGCTGGACTGCATTTGTATACAAGAAATGGATATTCCAATACTGTAAGTGTTATTGAAGTACCGGCAGGTATAGATGAAAAGAAGTTGAGACAATACATGGTGGACAATTTTAATGTTCTGATAGCAGGTTCTTTTGGATATTTGGAGGGGAAGGTGATTAGAATAGGGCATATGGGTGAAAATGCTAGAGAAGATCTAGTAGTCCATACTTTATATTCTCTTCAAAGAGCTTTAGAGCATTTTGGATTCAAGTGTAAATGTGATATGGCACAGTGCTTTTTAAGAGAAATTCACAGTTCATGATGATGAAATTATAAAATAAACAGCACCTAGTGTATCAGTATACGAATGGTATGGAAAAAGCTATTATACAGCAGGAAATATAAGATAAATTGGTTTTAAGGATATATACTGCAGAGAAAATAAAATGAAATATGATAGAATATCAACTGTTG
>NZ_JAJJPB010000045.1:0-14975 GCF_020908015.1 Clostridium aromativorans | reverse complement strand
GTTGTCTTACCATGATCTACATGCCCTATCGTTCCTATATTTACGTGCGGTTTCGTCCTTTCAAACTTCTCTTTTGACATTATTCTTCCTCCTAACAAATAACATATTAATTAAATTAACTATTTCTCTCTCCTGTAATTTTCTCTTGAATACTCTTTGGTACTTCTTCATAATGATCAAATGTCATAGTATAGACACCTCTACCCTGTGTTCTTGATCTAAGTGAAGTAGCATATCCAAACATTTCAGAAAGCGGAACAAAAGATTTTATAATTTCAGCTCCTGCTCTAGGAGTCATACCTTCAATTCTTCCCCTTCTGGAATTTATATCACCCATTACATCTCCCATATATTCTTCTGGAACTGTAACTTCAACTCTCATCATTGGTTCAAGCAAAACCGGATCTGCTTTATTCATAGCATTCTTAAATGCCATAGATGCAGCAATCTTAAAGGCCATTTCTGAGGAATCCACATCATGATATGAACCATCATACAACTTAACTTTAAAGTTTATAACAGGATATCCTGCAATTACACCACTTTCTGCAGCCTCTTGAATTCCGTTGTCAATTGGCGCAATATATTCCTTTGGAATAGTTCCTCCCACAATGGCATTTTCAAATGCATATCCTTCCTCTGAAGGCGACATCTCTATCCAGCAATGACCATATTGACCATGTCCCCCTGATTGTCTTATGAATTTACCTTCTGCCTTAACTGTTTTTTTAATAGTTTCCTTATATGCAACCTGAGGTTTACCTACATTACAATCCACTTTAAATTCTCTCTGCAGCCTATCCACAATTATCTCCAAGTGAAGTTCTCCCATACCTGCTATAATGGTCTGACCCGTTTCTTGATCTGTATAAGTCTTAAATGTCGGATCCTCTTCTGCAAGTTTTGCAAGAGCTATTCCCATTTTTTCCTGACCAGCTTTGGTCTTAGGTTCTATTGCCACATCTATAACTGGATCAGGAAACTCCATACTTTCAAGTACAATTGGATTATCTTCATCACAGAGAGTATTACCTGTAGTAGTATCCTTCAGTCCTACTATAGCTCCAAGATCTCCTGCCCGGAGTTCATCAACTTCCTGTCTATGATTAGAATGCATCTTTACAAGTCTCGCAATTCTTTCTTTTTTACCTTTTGTAGAATTATATACATAAGTACCACTTTTCATAATTCCTGAATAAACTCTCGTAAAGGCCAATCTTCCTACAAATGGATCTGTAGCAATTTTAAATGCAAGTGCAGACAACGGCTCATTGTCATCAGCTTTTCTCTCAATTTCCTCACCGCTTTCAGGATCATTTCCTTTTACAGGTGGTATATCAAGAGGTGATGGCATAAAATCAACTACTGCATCTATCATTGGCTGTACACCTTTATTTTTATATGATGATCCACATAAAACTGGTACCAGTTCATTTGCAATAACACCTTTTCTAATCCCAGCTATCAACTCTTCATTTGTCAATTCCTCTCCATCTAAATATTTCATCATCAGATCTTCGTCGAGCTCAGCCACTGCTTCAATCAATTGGGTCCTATACTCTTCTGCCTTATCTTTCAATTCATCAGGTATAGCAACTTCATCCATTACTGTTCCCAAATCATCTTCATATATTATTGCCTCATTTTTTATAAGATCTACTATACCTTTAAATTCATCTTCTGCACCTATTGGAATTTGAACAGGTACTGCATTACAATGGAGTCTATCCCTCAAAGTGTTTATACACATATAAAAATCTGCACCTATTGAATCCATCTTATTTACGTAAACTAATCTTGGTACTCCATAATTATCTGCCTGTCTCCAGACAGTTTCTGTCTGTGGTTCAACTCCGCTCTTAGCGTCTAAAACAGTAACTGCACCGTCAAGTACTCTAAGTGATCTCTCAACTTCTACAGTAAAATCCACGTGCCCTGGTGTATCTATTATATTTATTGCATATCCTTTCCATTTACAAAAAGTAGCCGCTGAAGTTATAGTTATTCCTCTTTCTTGCTCTTGTGCCATCCAATCCATAGTCGCTTCGCCATCATGTACTTCGCCTATTTTATGAGTTCTTCCTGTATAGAAAAGTATACGCTCCGTAGTAGTAGTTTTTCCAGCATCTATGTGTGCCATTATTCCTATGTTACGGAATTTCTCTAGCGGATATTCTCTTCCCACTTAATTTTCCTCCTCGCAAGTGTAAATTTAAAATTCTATAAAACTGCTTTAGTAAAAATACCAAAACAGTTTTTTATATTAATATCTATAATGTGCAAAAGCCTTATTGGCTTCAGCCATTTTATGAGTATCTTCCCTCTTCTTAACGGCTGCACCTGTATTGTTCGCTGCATCCATCAATTCTGAAGCAAGTCTTTCTCTCATATATTTTTCTCCTCGTTTTCTTGATGCTATAAGCAGCCATCTTATCCCCAAAGTCTGCCTTCTCTCCGGTCTAACTTCTATTGGGACCTGATATGTTGCACCACCAATTCTTCTTGCTTTTACCTCTAGAAGAGGCATTATATTGTTCATGGCTGCCTCAAAAACTTCCATAGGTTCCTTATTGGTTTTTTTAGCAATTATGTCAAAGGCACTATAGCATATCTTTTGAGCTACCCCTTTTTTACCATTTTCCATTATATTATTTATTAACTTTGTAATAACCTTACTATTGTATACTGGATCTGGTAATACATCCCTTTTTCCTATATGTCCTTTTCTTGCCACTTTTCTTCCCTCCTTAACAATTAAAATTTAAGTTCATCGGTACTCGACTATAAATAGCCGTAAAGTGCTTTGTACTTCTGCAAAATTTCATAAAATATATATAAACGCTGAAGACATTGCACTAACTCCATCAACCTAATTTATTGAAATTATTTTTGTTTTGGTTTTTTAGCACCGTATTTTGATCTTGCCTGCAATCTGTCAGTAACTCCTGCTGAATCCAGTGTTCCTCTAACTATGTGATATCTAACACCTGGAAGATCTTTAACTCTTCCTCCTCTTATGAGTACAACACTGTGTTCTTGTAAGTTATGTCCTATACCTGGTATATATGCACTTACCTCATAACCATTTACCAGTCTAACCCTTGCAACTTTTCTAAGTGCAGAATTTGGCTTCTTAGGAGTGGTAGTTTTTACTACTGTACAAACTCCTCTTTTCTGTGGACATTCTTTTAATGCTGGTGCTGTTGATTTTGTGCTTATTGTCTTTCTGCCTTTTCTAACTAATTGGCTTATTGTTGGCATGTTTACACCTCCTTCTAAAAATAGATAAATTATTAATAAAGTCACAATTTATATTAATTACTATTGAAAGCTTTTTTATACTATAAAATTAATCCTTTAATATAGCTGCTGTAGCGGCACCTACATCTATTCCACACATTTTTCCTAATTTTTTCATGGTGTCTACATAAATTACTTCCTGGGAATTATCATCAATTAATACTTTTACTGACTGTATAAGTTTATCATCAGCATCTTTAGCTATATATACAGTTTTAGCTTTATTATTTTTTATAGCTTTAACTGTCTGCTTTACACCAACAACTTTATTTCCTGCAAGCCTGTAAATCATTATTTCCATTCCCTCCTAATAATAATTTGAGGGACAAGGTATGTTAAAACCTTGTCTCTTTAAAAACATACAGATGTATTTTATCATTTTAGTATTATTATGTCAATAATTATCAAGCTTCTTGTTGATTCTCTAATTTTTGATCCGCAGATTCATTTTCAGTATTGATTTTTATAGATCTATACCTAGTCATTCCAGTTCCCGCAGGTATAAGTTTACCTATAATTACATTTTCCTTCAATCCTAAAAGCGGATCCGTCTTACCTTTTATAGCTGCATCTGTAAGGACTCTTGTAGTTTCCTGGAATGAAGCCGCCGAAAGAAATGATTCTGTTGCCAAAGCCGCTTTGGTTATACCCAAAAGTGCTACCCTTCCCTGAGCAGGCTTTCCACCATTTGCTTCAACTTTAGCATTTTCATCTTCAAAATCAAACATATCAATCATAGTTCCAGGCAATAATTCTGTATCTCCCGAATCTTCTATCTTAATCTTTCTTGTCATTTGCCTTATCACCACTTCAAGATGTTTATCATTTATGTCAACGCCCTGTAGTCTATAAACTTTTTGGACTTCTGACAGAAGATAATTTTTAACGCCCTGAACTCCTTTTATTCTCAATATATCATGAGGATTCACAGACCCTTCTGTTATTTCATCGCCAGCACTTATTACATCGCCATTTGACACTTTAAGTCTCGATCCAAATGGTATATCATAGACTACTTCTTCTCCTGTACTCGTAATTACAGATACACTTCTCTTCTTTTTCGTTTCTTCCATCTTTACAGTTCCTGAAACCTCGCTTACTATTGCCAAACCTTTTGGTTTCCTAGCTTCAAATAATTCTTCAACCCTTGGAAGACCTTGAGTTATATCAGATCCAGCAACTCCACCAGTGTGGAAAGTTCTCATTGTAAGCTGTGTACCAGGTTCTCCTATACTCTGTGCCGCTATTATCCCCACTGATTCTCCAATATCAATTTTCTTGGCTGTAGCCATATTCATACCATAACACTTAGCACATACTCCATGTCGAGATCTGCAAGTAAATACGGATCTGATTTTTACTCTCTTTATACCCGCATCTTCTATTTTATGTGCCATTTCGGAATCCATGTAAGTGTTTCTTGATACCAACACATCGCCTGTTTTTGGATCCTTAATATCTTCTGCAGAATACCTTCCTGTAAGCCTTTCTGACAAACTCTCTATGACTTCATTTCCCTCTTTTATTTCTGTTATATCATAGCCTTCATGAGTACCACAATCTTCCTCTCTTACTATAACATCCTGACTCACATCTACGAGCCTTCTAGTAAGATATCCTGAATCTGCCGTCTTTAGAGCAGTATCTGCATTACCTTTTCTTGCACCATGGGTGGATATAAAATATTCAAGTACATCCAATCCTTCCCTGAAAGAGGATCTTATTGGAAGTTCTATTATCTTCCCCGAAGGATTTGCCATAAGTCCTCTCATACCTGCAAGCTGCTTAATCTGACTCTTAGATCCTCTTGCCCCTGAATCAGCCATCATAAATATCGGGTTAAATTTATCCAGATTATCCATCAGCGCATCAGCTACATCTTCCGTGGTTTTAGTCCATTTCTCTATTACTCTCTGATATCTCTCTTCTTCAGATATAAATCCTCTTCTGTACATTTTTTCTATCTTATCAACAGCCTGATCCGATTCATCCAGAAGTCTCTTTTTAGCATCAGGAACCACCATATCTGAAGTGGAAACAGTAATACCACTTATAGTTGAATAATGGTACCCTCTGGCTTTTATCTTATCGAGCATTATAGATGTCTGAGTAGCTCCATGTTTCATATAACATTTATTTATTATTTTACCTAGGTTTTTCTTAGCTACAAGAAAATCAATTTCTAATTTAAATTCATTTCCATGTATACTTCTATCTACAAATCCTAAATCCTGCGGTATAGATTCATTAAATATTATTTTTCCAGGAGTAGTATCAATTATCCCACTAAAGTATTTTCCATCTTTAACTTTTTTCATCTTTACCTTTATCTTGGCATTAATGTCTATTTGCCTTAACTCATACGCCATTATCGCTTCTTCAGGTGAGCAGAACATCCTGCCTTCTCCCACAGCGCCATCTTTTTCCGCTGTTAGATAGTAGGATCCAAGTACCATATCCTGTGTAGGAACTACTACTGGTTTCCCATCTGAAGGTTTTAATATATTATGGGCAGCCAACATTAAAAATCTGGCTTCGGCTTGGGCTTCAACTGAAAGTGGGACATGTACTGCCATTTGATCACCATCAAAATCCGCATTGTATGCTGTACAAGCAAGTGGATGAAGTTTTATAGCTCTACCTTCTACAAGTACAGGTTGAAAGGCCTGAATTCCTAATCTATGGAGGGTTGGAGCACGATTTAAAAGTACTGGATGATCTGATATTACCTCTTCTAATACATCCCATACTTGAGTCTGAACTCTTTCCACCATCCTCTTAGCACTTTTAATATTATGGGCTAAACCACTTGCAACTAACTTTTTCATCACAAATGGTTTAAATAGTTCTAAAGCCATTTCCTTAGGCAACCCACATTGATACATTTTGAGCTCAGGTCCAACTACTATAACAGAACGTCCAGAATAATCCACACGTTTGCCAAGTAAATTCTGTCTAAATCTTCCCTGTTTTCCTTTAAGCATATCAGACAATGATTTTAATGGTCTGTTACCCGGTCCTGTCACCGGCCTTCCTCTTCTTCCATTATCTATAAGAGCATCCACTGCTTCCTGAAGCATTCTCTTTTCATTTCTTACTATTATATCCGGTGCTCCTAAATCCAATAATTTTTTGAGCCTATTATTTCTATTTATAACTCTTCTATAAAGATCATTTAAATCCGATGTGGCAAATCTTCCTCCATCTAACTGTACCATAGGTCTCAAATCCGGTGGTATTACAGGTATAACATCTATAATCATCCAATCTGGCTTATTGCCTGATTTCTTAAAAGATTCAACTACCTCAAGCCTTCTTATTATCCTTACCTTTTTTTGACCTGTGCTGTTTTTCAAATCTTCCTTTAATCCTGCAGATAGTTCATCAAGGTTTATTTCTTCCAGAAGCTTTTTGATAGATTCTGCTCCCATACCTGCAACAAAATTTTGTTCTCCATACTTATCTACGGCTTCCCTGTATTCTTTTTCTGTAAGGAGCTGTTTTTTTAAAAGCTGAGTTGCTTTTGGCTCTAAAACTACATATGATGCAAAATACAATACTTTTTCCAATGCTCTCGGTGACATATCCAAAATGAGTCCCATACGGGATGGTATTCCCTTAAAATACCATATATGCGATACTGGAGCCGCAAGTTCTATATGACCCATTCTTTCACGTCTAACTTTTGCCTTAGTTACCTCAACACCACATCTGTCACAAACTATGCCTTTGTATCTGATTCTCTTATATTTACCACAATGACATTCCCAGTCCTTAGTTGGTCCAAAAATTCTTTCACAAAACAAACCATCCCTCTCAGGCTTTAATGTCCTGTAATTTATTGTCTCAGGCTTTTTTACTTCACCTCTTGACCACTCTCTTATTTTCTCCGGTGAAGCTAAACCTATCTGTAGTGCATCAAAATTATTTAATTCAAACAAGGGTACATCCTCCCTTCCTAATGTTCATCATTAAAATCATCTATTCCCAGATCATCTAAATTCAAATCCTCATAATTCAAATCCAAGCCTTCGTCAGTGTCATTATTGGCATCCTCATCGTTGTTCTTCTCATCATTATCATCGTTCTCATTACCGTCGTTCTCATTACCGTGATCCTCTTGACTCTTTCTGTTGTAATTATCTTGAGACGATGCTGCAAAATCTTCATTTCCCTCTATATTAACATCCAAACTTTCCATTTCATCATCTACAGATTCTTTAAGTTTGATTTCCTCATTGTCATCATTTAATACTTTCACATCCAAGCATAGAGCCTGTAATTCTTTTATAAGTACTTTAAAGGATTCTGGTACACCAGGTTCTGGTATATTTTCACCCTTTACAATAGCTTCATAAGTTTTAACTCTTCCAACTACATCATCAGACTTAACTGTCAGTATTTCCTGAAGAGTATGTGCTGCACCGTATGCTTCCAAAGCCCATACTTCCATTTCTCCAAATCTCTGTCCTCCAAATTGCGCTTTACCGCCTAAAGGCTGCTGAGTTACAAGAGAATATGGTCCTGTGGATCTTGCATGAATCTTGTCATCAACTAAATGTGCCAATTTTAGAATGTACATATATCCTATGGTTATAGGCCGATTAAATGGTTCCCCTGTTCTACCGTCATATAATATTGTCTTCCCATCTTCTCTATAACCTGCTTTCTTGAGGCAGGCTATTATATCTTCTTCTCTTGCCCCATCAAAAACTGGTGTTGCTATATGCCACCCTAACTCACTGGCAGCCAACCCAAGATGGACTTCAAGCACCTGACCTATATTCATACGAGAAGGTACTCCAAGTGGATTTAAGCATATCTGCAAAGGTCTACCATCTGGTAAAAAAGGCATATCTTCCTCCGGCAGCACCCTGGATATAACACCTTTATTACCATGTCTACCTGCCATTTTATCTCCAACAGATATTTTACGTTTCTGAGCTATATAACATCTAACAAGCTTATTGACCCCCGGTGAAAGCTCATCTCCATTTTCTCTTGTAAATACTTTCACATCTACAATTATACCTGATTCACCATGAGGTACTCTAAGAGAAGTATCTCTTACTTCTCTGGCTTTCTCTCCAAATATAGCTCTCAAAAGCCTTTCTTCTGCCGTAAGTTCGGTTTCACCCTTAGGAGTTACTTTCCCCACTAGTATATCTCCGGCTCTCACTTCAGCACCTATTCTTATAATTCCTCTTTCATCTATGTCTTTTAATGCATCTTCTCCTACATTTGGTATATCTCTGGTAATTTCTTCAGGCCCAAGTTTTGTATCCCTGGCTTCAGATTCATATTCTTCAATATGGATTGAAGTAAATACATCCTTTTTTACCAGTTCTTCAGATATAAGCATGGCATCTTCGTAATTATATCCTTCCCAGGTAGTAAAACCCATTCTGATATTTTTACCAAGAGCTATTTCGCCTAGATCCGTGGATGGTCCATCCGCTAGAACTGTTCCCTTTTGAACAATTTCACCATTTTCAACTATAGGTCTCTGATTTATACATGTGCCCTGATTAGATCTTTGGAATTTGAGAAGTCTATAAATGTCTGTTCCTCCATCAGAATCCCTTTTTACCCTTATTTCATTGGCACATACATAAGAAACTACACCTGAATTTTTTGCTTTTGGAAGTACTCCTGAATCCACAGCTGCTTTATATTCAATACCTGTTCCCACAATGGGTGCCTGAGGTTTCAAAAGAGGTACCGCCTGTCTTTGCATGTTGGATCCCATAAGTGCACGGCTTGCATCATCATTTTCAAGAAATGGTATCATAGCAGTTGCAACTGAAACCAACTGTCTTGGAGATACATCCATATAATCAACATCTTCCGCTGGTACTACAATAACATCTTCCTTATCCCTAACCGTAATTCTGTTATCTATAAAACTGCCGTCCTCTTCTATAGGTTCATTCGCCCGTCCTATCAAATACTGATCTTCTTCATCTGCTGTCATATATACAATTTCATTGGTAACTCTTTTATTTTTTTTGTCTACTTTCCTATAAGGAGTTTCTATAAAACCATATTCATTAACTTTTGCATAAGATGCAAGAGAATTAATAAGTCCTATATTTGGGCCTTCTGGTGTCTCTATTGGACACATTCTTCCATAATGTGAATGGTGAACATCCCTCACCTCAAAGCCAGCTCTCTCTCTGGAAAGTCCCCCGGGTCCCAATGCTGATAATCTTCTTTTATGAGTAAGTTCTGAAAGTGGATTAGTCTGATCCATGAATTGAGAAAGCTGAGAGCTTCCAAAAAATTCTTTTATAGCTGCCGATACAGGCCTTATATTTATTAAAGCCTGAGGTGTTATAACCTCCTGATCCTGTATGGTCATTCTTTCTTTAACTACTCTCTCCATTCTTGAAAGACCTATTCTAAATTGATTTTGAAGTAATTCTCCTACTGATCTAAGTCTCCTATTCCCAAGATGATCTATATCATCGACATTGCCAATGCCATAAGTCAATCCTAACTCATAACTGACCGTAGCATAAATGTCATCTTTAATTATATGTTTGGGAATTAAATCATGAATATGCTTTGATATCTGTTCCTTTACGCTATCTTCATCACTGTAATTATCCAAAATTTCCTTTAATGTAGGATAATGTACACTTTCTTTTATGTTTAAATCATCTATGTTAAAATTAACAAAATTACGTATGTCTACAAAATGATTGCCTATCACTCTAAGAATTATATCCTCAACTTGAATATCTACTATATTTACTCCGCATTGTTGAATCTCTATAGCTTTTTCTCTACTTATTCTTTCGCCTTTTTGTACAAGTATCTCACCAGTCTGTGGGTTTACCACATCTTGCGCTGATATTTGATTAGTTATTCTAATATAAAGTGCTAATTTTTTATTAAATTTATATCTTCCCACTCTGGAAAGATCATATCTTTTAGGATCAAAAAATAAGGATTCAATAAGTGACTGAGCACTATCCACTGTAGGTGGTTCTCCTGGCCTAAGTCTCTTATATATTTCAAGCAATGCTTCTTCATGTGTCTTAGTATTATCCTTTTCGATTGTAGCTTTTAATCTTTCATCCTCTCCAAAGAAATTAGTGATTTCTGCATCCGTACTATATCCCATAGCTCTCACAAGAATAGTTATAGGTAATTTTCTGGTTTTATCTATCCTCACATATATTATGTTATTAGAATCAGTTTCATATTCTAACCAAGCTCCTCTATTGGGTATTACCGTTGAAGAAAAAAGATTTTTACCCGTTTTATCAACAGATACATCATAATATACACCTGGAGATCTTACAAGCTGACTGACTATAACTCTCTCCGCTCCATTAATTATAAAAGTTCCTTGTTCTGTCATCAGAGGGAAGTCTCCCATAAAAACTTCCTGTTCTTTAACTTCACCGGTTTCCTTATTAAGTAATCTTACTTTCACCTTTAAAGGTGCTGCATAAGTTGCATCTCTCTCTTTGCACTCTTCTACAGAATATTTGATATTATCCATATCTAATTTATATCCCACAAACTCTAAATTAAGGTTTGCAGTATAGTCTTGAATAGGATTAATATCATCGAATACTTCTTGTAAGCCTTCTTTCAAAAACCAATTGTAAGAATCTAACTGTACCTCAATTAAATTAGGCATATGCCCTATTTCTTTAAGTCTGGAAAAGCTCATTCTTGTTCTTTTACCAACCTGGACAGGATGTACCATTGATTTTCACCCCTTGTATAAACTAAAAATAACCAAAAACATTCATTTAATTCGTATATGTATGTTTATGGACTTATTATTGCCATCAAACTATTATAACCTTTTTTTTGTAATTAATTCAAATTATTCTATATATAATACATTTTACATTAATTCTGCAACTAATCAATGCAATTTATCATGTTACCATAATACATATAATTTGTCAATAATAAATTTTCATAATTTCACAAAAATATTCTTGAAACAATAAAGAGGCACTTTAAACTAAAGTACCTCTTTATGTGAGTATCTTGAATTTCTACTTTAACTCTATCTCAGCTCCGATTTCTTCAAACTTAGCTTTTAAAGCATCAGCATCCTCTTTACTTACTCCTTCTTTTATTGGTTTAGGAGCACTATCAACTAAACCTTTTGCATCCTTTAATCCCAATCCTGTTACTTCTCTAACTGCCTTTATAACTTTTATTTTTTCTTGTCCTACTGCTTTAAGTATCACATCAAATTCAGTTTTTTCCTCTGCCGAATCTGCAGCACCTGCTGCACCACCTGCACCTGCTACCGCCACTGGAGCTGCTGCACTTACTCCAAACTCCTCTTCACATGCTTTTACTAATTCATTTAATTCTAAAACACTCATCTCTTTTATAGCTTGAATGATCTCTTCTTTACTCATTAATGAACACCTCCAAAATTTCTTTAAATTAATCTTCCTGTGATTTCTGTTTTTCTGAAATTGCATTTAATAAATATACAAAATTTGATAATGGAGCCTTGAAACTTCCAAGTAATTTTGCAATAAGAACATCTTTAGGTGGTATCGTAGCAAGTTGTTTAACTTTATCTATATCAAATATTTCTCCTTGAACAACTCCACCTTTTAGCTCCAACATCTTATGATCTTTTGAAAAATCGTTGAGAATTCTTGCCGGTGCAGCCGGATCATCATATCCAAATGCTGTCGATACTGGCCCTGAAAAAATATTTTCTACTTCATCAAATCCCAATTCTTTCGCAGCTAACTTAGCCAGTGTGTTTTTAAAAACTTTATATTCCACACCTGCTTCTCTCAAATTTTTTCTGAGTTTTGTATCTTCTTCTACAGTGAGCCCCTGGTATTTAGCAAATATTATACTCTGAGCTTTCCTCATCTTTTCTTCAATTTCTTTAACTTTAGCTTCCTTTAATTCTCTATTTTTTCCCACTGTGTATCCACACCTCCTCACAGTTTAACTTCATAACGCATAAATAAAAGCCTCCCCTTAGACACAGAGAGACCAAATAACTCTATATTGGAATCCTGAATAGGTCGGGCTTCCCGTTATGCTTTTGCACCTATCGTCTACGGAGTATTTACTTATTAAACTGTTAGTATTATATACGAATTGATTATTTAAGTCAATATTTTTATTCAAGGACCTTTGCAGAATTTATTTTTATTCCGGGACCCATGGTACTTGATAATACTACAGACTTTAAATATTGTCCTTTAGCTGCTGCAGGTTTTGCTTTTACTACAGCTTCCATTAACGTATGAAAATTTTCCAATAATTTTTGCGGTTCAAAAGAACTCTTTCCTATAGGAACATGAATTATAGAAGTTTTATCAACTCTATACTCAACCTTACCTGCTTTAATTTCCTCTATTGCTTTCACAACATCGAATGTAACCGTACCGGATTTTGGATTTGGCATTAATCCTTTAGGTCCAAGTATTCTACCTAATCTACCTACAATTCCCATCATATCAGGTGTAGCTACAACTACATCAAAATCAAACCAATTTTCATTTTGGATCTTCTGAACATACTCATTTGATCCAACATAATCAGCTCCCGCATTTTGAGCTTCTTCAACTTTGGCGCCTTTAGCAAATACCAATACTCGAACTTTTTTACCAGTTCCATGAGGTAAAACTACTGCTCCTCTAACCTGCTGATCTGCATGTCTCGGATCTACCCCAAGCTTTAAGGCCAATTCTATAGTTTCATCAAATTTCGCCTTAGATGTCTTTACAGCAAGTTCAATAGCTTCTGATGGCGCATACAATGCACTTTTGTCAATAAGTTTAACGCTTTCTTTATATTTTTTTCCCATTTCAAATCCTCCTTAGTGGTATTAACGGCATATCTTGCCTCCCACATATTTAAGTCGCCTATTCTTCTACAGTTATTCCCATACTTCTTGCAGTACCTGCTATCATTTTCATAGCAGTCTCAATGGAACCAGCATTCAAATCCGGCATTTTTGTTTCAGCAATCTGCTTAAGCTGTTCTTTAGTTACCTTTGCAACTTTAGTCTTATTAGGAACTCCAGAACCACTTTCTATTCCTACTGCTTTCTTAAGTAATACTGCTGCTGGTGGAGTCTTTAGTATAAAGCTGAAAGATCTATCCTGATATACAGTAATTACCACTGGAATTATCAATCCTGCTTGACTTGCAGTCTTGGCATTAAATTCCTTGCAGAAGCCCATAATATTTACACCATGCTGTCCAAGTGCTGGTCCAACTGGTGGGGCTGGTGTTGCTTTACCTGCAGGAAGCTGAAGTTTTATCATTCCTACCACTTTTTTAGCCATAAATATACACCTCCTATTATGATTATACGAAAATAATATTTCCGCCTATTTAAAACTTTTACCTTTATAACTTTATTCTATTTTTTCTATTTGATTAAAATCAAGCTCAACAGGGGTCTCCCTGCCAAACATATTGACTAAAGCTTTAATTTTTTTCTTTTCAGTATTTATTTCTTGGATAACAGCTAAAAAATTCTCAAGCGGTCCGGATTTTACCTTTACATTTTCACCTATTGATACATCTATATTTACGGGTTTTTCATTGATTCCCATATCCTTTACCTCTTCATCAGTAAGTGGAACAGGCTTAGAACCAGGGCCAACAAAACCTGTGACTCCTCTAGTATTTCTAACTATATACCAAGAATCATCAGTCATTACCATATGTATTAAAACATATCCCGGGAATACTTTTTTTAATGTTATTTTCTTTTTGCCATCTTTGATCTCAACTTGTTCTTCCATAGGTACTTGAACATCATCTATCCAATCATATAGTTCTCTATTTTCTATAGTTTTCTCAAGATTAGCTTTAACTTTATTTTCATAACCAGAATATGTATGAACCACATACCATTTAGCTTTATCTGCCATAATTCTAGGGACAATACTTAGTCCCTGCCTCCTTTTTTTATTCTTATTTCAAAATGTTTTTAGCTAAGGAATTAAATCCGAAATCTATTATCCCGACAATTATTACATAAATACTACAAAATACTATAACCGATATTGTAACCTTTTTTAAATCTTCTTTAGAGGGCCATGTTATTCTTTTAAATTCAGCTACCAATCCCTTAAAAAAATTAAAGAATCCGCCTTCAGGTGTGACCTGTTTTTTAACTTTTTTTGCATCATCGTGCGCAGCCATTTTATTCACATCCTCAAATATTTTAATATATGCCTCTCTATCTACCTAGTTTCCTTGTGAACTGTATGTTTACGACAAAATGGACAATACTTTTTCATCTCTAGCCTATCTGGATCATTTTTTTTATTTTTAGTTGTATTATAATTCCTCTGTTTACAATCCGTACATGCCAGTGTTACTTTTACTCTCACTACTTTCACACCTCCTGGTATATAATTCAAGTATATAATCATTTAAAAACTTACACTCTTAAATTATGCATTACTTATTTACTTTATCACAACTTAATTTTTATGTCAATTATATTAAAAACCCATTAAACAAAACCTTTAATAACATCGTAGATAAAAGGTAAAAATTCATTATTTCCAAAAGGACTAGGTCGAGATACCCAGTCCTTAAAAATTACTCAACTATTTTAGTTACGACACCAGAACCAACTGTTCTTCCGCCTTCTCTTATTGCAAACCTCAACCCTTCATGCATTGCTACCGGTGTTATGA
>NZ_JAJJPB010000044.1:0-15077 GCF_020908015.1 Clostridium aromativorans | reverse complement strand
GTCCTCTTTTAAAGGAGTAAAGATCTAGGCTCTGGCTGCTTCTTACACCATTTCACAGTAATACCAGAGTACATTTCAGGGAAAATAAGGCATATCTTATATATAAATGCTGCAAAGGCATTTTTTAAAAAATTCTTGCAAGAGAATTTTGGAAAGAGATGGGTTCATGCTTTTTCCGTGTCATTTATCTCACCTGACCTTGAAGGTTGGCTTCATATGGCTTATAGTGGGAGCTGTATATCTTGCTTTGACCACCAAGGGATTTAAAAATTTACCGCCTGTTTTTAAAGGTATATGACAGAACTGGCCGTCAGTTGATTTCCCAGTTGATTGATGATCCTTATTTACAGCGGGATTTTGAACTTGTATAATTGTATTAAAAATTTAACTGAGGCTTGTTTTTATCCGAACGCTACCATTTGCTAATACTCTCCAGCTTCTCAAAGTGGGAGATAAGCACTGCTACGCACCTGGGTTCTTCCACTAAAGGATAACGTATTCTAAGTGCTAAAGGCACTAACAATACTGTTAATAAGGTTCAGGTGGAGGAAAGTATTCCTTATTAGCAAACTCCATCTGAACCTAAGAATCACTTGAGGTAACTTTTGTTGTCAACCCTGAATAGAGTAAAAATCACCGGGGGTCGACAATTTTTATGTTTCCAGTTAACTTGCGACTTGAGATTGGTTTTTGAAATTCTTCCAAAAATTTTCTTAGATATTGCAATTTTGTACAAGCTGATGTATGCTTTGTTTGATTGGTTTTTAGATTACCTATGAGGAATTGAAATTTATTTCTATATACGAGTGTATCGGCTTGCCTTAAGTTTTTAGATTACCTATGAGGAATTGAAATACTATATTATCAAGCTCTATATGGAAGGGGTTTTTAGTTTTTAGATTACCTATGAGGAATTGAAATCGGAAAACAGCCTAAAGAGTATCCTTCTCAAGCAAGTTTTTAGATTACCTATGAGGAATTGAAATAAAGTAAGAGATGCCATAAATGGAGTAAAAAAAGCTGGTTTTTAGATTACCTATGAGGAATTGAAATTTAGGTGCAATGAAAAAGTTCAACACTGTATCTCAGTTTTTAGATTACCTATGAGGAATTGAAATTTATATTTAACTCCTAAATCTTTACATATCTGTTCTAGTTTTTAGATTACCTATGAGGAATTGAAATATATTTCCCAACCCTCTATATCACCTTTATCAAATCGTTTTTAGATTACCTATGAGGAATTGAAATAAATAAAAAAAGAGAGCCACATACCACAGAATTTAAGTTTTTAGATTACCTATGAGGAATTGAAATTCATAAGCTCAACCACCTCTATAAACACTATATAAGTTTTTAGATTACCTATGAGGAATTGAAATTCATGTTTTGTAGTTCTTTCTATTAGGTTACATTCAAGTTTTTAGATTACCTATGAGGAATTGAAATGTAATAAATTCCTCTGGTTCATTTTCTAATGTTTTCTGTTTTTAGATTACCTATGAGGAATTGAAATCTTGCTAGTTCAATACTTTCTTTAGCTGTTGCTGCAGTTTTTAGATTACCTATGAGGAATTGAAATTTTGAATTCATAATATTCCCCCATTATTTTAACTTAGTTTTTAGATTACCTATGAGGAATTGAAATAAGAAAAATAAAGATGGATATAAACATGTTGGAGCTGTTTTTAGATTACCTATGAGGAATTGAAATATATTAGCATTGCACTTTCTAGTCCTTCTATTTTCCCGTTTTTAGATTACCTATGAGGAATTGAAATATATATAAGTAAATTTTATCTTTATTATTAAGCTGTCGTTTTTAGATTACCTATGAGGAATTGAAATGATGCAATAGACAGTGAATTATGGAAAAACAGAATTGTTTTTAGATTACCTATGAGGAATTGAAATTCCCTTTTTTAAATTCTGTAAAACTAATTGATATTTTCGTTTTTAGATTACCTATGAGGAATTGAAATATTTTTTATAGCAATTAATTATAATTAAGTTATCTTGGTTTTTAGATTACCTATGAGGAATTGAAATTGGATATAGATAGAGGAGCTTACAACAAGGAGGATAGTTTTTAGATTACCTATGAGGAATTGAAATATTGAAAACATAGTTGAAAGCTTTAATATAGATGCAAGGTTTTTAGATTACCTATGAGGAATTGAAATACGATATTGCGTTTTGAGATTTATTTAATTTTTTAGTTTTTAGATTACCTATGAGGAATTGAAATTGACCTCTGTATTGTTTTTCTAGGCTTTTAATAACTGTTTTTAGATTACCTATGAGGAATTGAAATTACTGTCATTAGGAGCTTTTACTTCTGTATTTTTTCGTTTTTAGATTACCTATGAGGAATTGAAATATTGTTGGGTATGCGCAGTAGATACTAAAAGGCCTGAGTTTTTAGATTACCTATGAGGAATTGAAATCTGGTTATTTTCGTCATTTTGACGGTACCGCTGCCTTCGTTTTTAGATTACCTATGAGGAATTGAAATCTGAATAATAAAGTATTTTCAATATTTCTCGTCCTGGTTTTTAGATTACCTATGAGGAATTGAAATTAATTTTGTTGTACATGGCAATCAATCTTTCGGCATGTTTTTAGATTACCTATGAGGAATTGAAATCAAACTTATATCCATCATCCTCCTCCACAATAACAATAGTTTTTAGATTACCTATGAGGAATTGAAATAAGTAGATGCGGTGATAACAGATGAACCATATGGGAGTTTTTAGATTACCTATGAGGAATTGAAATTAAGATTTACAGAGAAGCCTTATCAACTTAAAAACAGTTTTTAGATTACCTATGAGGAATTGAAATCCGCAGTTTCAAACGCTGTGTACTGTTGTGCAGGCGGTTTTTAGATTACCTATGAGGAATTGAAATTGGATATATCCCAGGCTACATTAAGTAGGAGGCTAAATGGTTTTTAGATTACCTATGAGGAATTGAAATTCCAAAAAATAAATATTAAAATGCTGGAAAATGTCGTTTTTAGATTACCTATGAGGAATTGAAATAAAAGACAATATGATGATTTGATATAAGGTATAGCAGTTTTTAGATTACCTATGAGGAATTGAAATTCTAACTTTTCCTGTTCTTTTACAGAGAGAGTTGGTGTTTTTAGATTACCTATGAGGAATTGAAATAAAAGTACTTCAAAGAAATGTAATTGACCTAACAGGTTTTTAGATTACCTATGAGGAATTGAAATTTGGTATTCCAGTGAAAAGGCTTATTTGCTTATATGGTTTTTAGATTACCTATGAGGAATTGAAATTTAGTATATGCATCTATTGTTCCTTTGTCAATAACTGTTTTTAGATTACCTATGAGGAATTGAAATAGTGATGGCAATAGTGATGCAGAAAGGTTCAAAGAAGTTTTTAGATTACCTATGAGGAATTGAAATTCTTGGATTTCAGTCAATCCTTTTGCCAGAGATGTAGTTTTTAGATTACCTATGAGGAATTGAAATAGCTACCATTTGCAAGTTTTCGCCTATTTCTAACCCATGTTTTTAGATTACCTATGAGGAGTAGTAATATCAAAAATACTTTTTTCTAGAAGTGTTGATATTACTTGCATTGTGGGCATGTAGGAATCTTGCATATGCCCGGCTGGTGACAAATTGGGGACAAAATTATTTACCTTCAAATATGTCCTTGAACTGGTCGAATTCCTGAACAACTTTGTTTTCCATTTTCTTCGTAACACGCAGATACGTGTCTTCTGTAACTTTTTCGCTTGAGTGTCCAAGTCTTTCCTGGATAGATTTTACGGTGGCACCATGTTCCAGGAGATACGTAGCACTTGTATGACGCAGGCCATGGAGTTTTACGTGGCGTATCTTATTCTTTTAAAAAAAATTCCCCACCCAGAGTAGGGCAGGGAATACATTAGATGTTTAGCTTCTGCTTTATTGCTTCCTGTAGTAACTGGGAAAAATTAATTTTATTTTCCTCAGCTTTATACTTTAGCCACTGCGGCATTGTCACGTTGGTGTTTACAGTTTTGTTGTTCATCTGAGCCCTCGCAAGCTTCATATCTGCAATTATAGGAACAACAAAATTTCCATCTTCAATTTTTATTTTCTCCGGCGGCGTTGGCTCTGGTATTTCCTCCTTGTCATCCTCCATATTCCAGAGAAACAATTCTAAGCCGTCCTTCGCCATTGCAAGAGCCTCCTCCAGGGTGTCGCCCTCGCTAATACAGCCAGGCAAGTCCGGGAAGTATATAGAATATCCACCTTCTTCACAAGGTTGAAACACTGCCGGGAACATATATTTATCCATGTTATTCACTTCCTTATTGATTTACTATTTATTTGAATCTTCAAGTGGTGAGGGCTTTATTTTAACCCCGCCTGCTTGAATATTGACTTCAATGTTGTTTCTTTCAAATCCTTATGTCCATGGTCTGGTACTTGAACTTTTCCTTTCTTTGTCGGGTGAATGAAATGTCTATGCGAACCTTTTTTGTTTTTCTCAATCCATCTATCCGCCTTTAGAATTTTTATTACCTCCCTTGCATTCATTTCCTTCCCTCCCTACAATTATATTATAACGAACGTTGGAGAGCGTGCCAATAGTTTTTAGAAGATTCTTTAAAATATTTTTAAAAATATGCTATAATAAATTCATGAACTGCAACAAATGTTGTTTTTAAATAAGGTTAAGGTTCTTACTTGACCAAAGTTGAACCTCAACATGAGATGTATTTAAACTAAAAGAGGAGACACATCTCTGCATCTCCTCCGAATTATGTCTATTTTATATGGTTGGGGACAAATCGGGGACAAACACCACCCCCAGTTATATTTTATTGGCACACATTACCGACAAACCGGGGTTGAAAATCATACATTTGCCCCATTTATAGAATGTGCCACATATTATATACACCTCATTTCTATTTATAAGGAATTGAAATCCTGTTCATATAGTTCTCTAGGCATAACGTAATAATAGTTTTTAGATTACCTATGAGGAATTGAAATCGTGTTGAATAAACTGCATATGCACATCCTAAGCCGATTTTAGATTACCTATGAGAAAAAATAAAATGTTTGAAGGGAACTTATATGAGAAAACGGCATTATTATAAAGGTGAACCAATGGATATGTTACATACAGTAGCATTTAAAGAGATGTACCCTATCATTTCCTGTATGATAAAATTATCTTCACCTGTTAATGTCAACCGTCTTAAGAAAGCTGTTGAACTTACAAGTGTGCAAATTCCCGAAATCTTATGTTATTATCAACCTGCAAAAAATCGATGGGTTTATTCATCAAAATTGAAGCACACAGTAGTTGTCCAATTGGGAGAAAATGATGATCCTCTGCAGCAGCCAATTGATTTTCTTAGAGATACCCAGCTTAAAATTTTTATAAAAAATATACCGGAACCTATGATTTACATAGTGATGAGTCATATATTCACAGATGGTTCGGGTTTTAAAGAATTTCTTTATTTACTGGCTAATAATTATAACCATAAAAAATTAATCTCGAATTTTCATAACCAGCGTTCAAGTGAATCTATTGTAAAAACACTGCTCGGCAATAATAGAGAATATAAATCAAAGATGGATCTGCCTGATAATATTTTGACTGTACCATTTACAAATGAAGATCCTATTTTGAAGAAATTCATTGATTACATTGAGATATCAAGAGATAAATTTTTAAAAATCCACCAAAAAGCTAAAGAATATTGCCTAACTATTAATGATGTAATTATGGCTGCATATATTATTACTTTATCAAGAAAAACAGGATTGACAAAAATATCGCTTCCATGTCCAATTGATTTGAGGCAATTTTTTACTTCTCAATCACCGCGTATTGCCAATTTGACGGGAGAATATGGATTGATAATTTCAGTTGAAAACAATGATGATATTTTTACTATTGCTCGGAAAATTCACAATCATATAATAGATTTAAAGGACAGAAAGACATTTTTGCAGTCAATTCCAAAGCTGCAGTCAATTTATCACAAACTTCCTATTTTTCTTGTCCGCTGGATAATTTCGAATCATTACCATGTTCAGCCGGTTTCCTATACTAATTTTGGCATTCTCGACCAGCAATTTTATTTTGAAGACAATGCAATTTTACATTGTATGTTAACAGGGAGCTTCAGAAGAGTTCCACAATTTCAGCTGGCTGTTTCTACGTATTCAGGAGTATGTACTTTAAGCTTTTGCATGATAGGCAGTCATTTAAATAAAGAAGAAGGACATGATATGATAAAAAATATAGCTGTGTTATTGGAAAGATGGAGCCAATAATTGAATAAAAGCTTGAATAGTACACTTCTGCTGCTAATATGATTATAAGTTGAATCTTTTATTTGATTATATTTAGCATAGTGAGCTATACTTGAATTGATGGACATATTGGGGATGCGGGTAATAAACATTAGGTTTATTTCATAAGAGAGCTTTAAAATATGATTTAATAATTGGAGTTGAAAGAGTATGAGGTTAAATATAAATTTAGGATTTAAAGAAAAGTTAAGCCTGCCTATACATTACAATAACATACTCCAGGCAGTTATATTAAACTGGCTTGGAGATAAGAATTATCAAAAATTTATACATGACTGTGGATATAAGGTGGGAAAAAGGAAGTACAAGCTGTTTACGTTTTCTAAAATATATGGGAAATTTAATATAAACAGGGAAAGAAAAACTATAGATTTTTTTGACAATGCACATTTTACTATTTCATCTTTGGAAAATAAGTTCTTGAGTTATCTGGCATTAAATGTTATAGAAAAGGATAATTTTAAGTTTGGCAGCAATATAGTGAGGGTGAATTCAATTGAGACAGTAAATAATAAGATTTCTGAGAGAGAGGAAGTTTATACAAAGTCTCCAATAGTCATGTACAGTACTTTCAAAAATTATGCCGGAAATAAAACTTATTATTATAATCCTCTAGAACGTGAATTTAGTGAGCTTATAAGAAGAAATTTAATATATAAGTATGAAGCTTATTATGACAAGCTGCCTGTAAAAGATGATCTTTCCATAAGCCCTCTTAACATAAAAAAACTAAAGGAAAGAGTAGTTATTTACAAGGATTATGTTATAAAGGGGTGGGATGGAGAATTTTTAATTGAAGGCTCAAAAGAACTTATGGATATAGCTTATAATGCGGGCATAGGGTCCAAAAATTCTCAAGGATTTGGATGCATAGAGATAAAGAAATAAGCTATTAATGGTAGGCTATTCCTTGAGACTATGAATGAAATGTGAACAGAATGTAAGTAAGTTACTGTACATTAAGTTTTTTATGTTTTTGCACAATTATTCTGCAAAATATTGTAGACTTATTTTCCAACCTAATTTATAAATAAAAACAGCAAAAATCGTTGACTTACAACGTTTTATGCTGCTTTTTTCATAGTTATTCCAGAAAACTAAAAATGTCTGGAAAATTTTCAGAGAAATTCTTTATTTATGCTGCTTTAAGGCATATAATAAAAATAAAGAATGGCTATTTTACGTTAGTTGCTGAACCATAACATGAGATGTATTTATTATTCCGCCATACTCGTCTTGTCCCCAGCCATAAGTTGCTGAACCATAACATGAGATGTATTTGCTTTTTCTACACGATAAGATATAACTTTCATTTCAGTTGCTGAACCATAACATGAGATGTATTTTAGATGGCAGACCAGTACAAGCTATTATAATTGACCGTTGCTGAACCATAACATGAGATGTATTTAATCGTTCATCTGGCATCTCCTTTACAGTTTTCTTTGTTGCTGAACCATAACATGAGATGTATTTTAGGCTACGTACAGGACAGAGGTTACAAAATAGGGAGTTGCTGAACCATAACATGAGATGTATTTAAATTGATCATAGTATGTGGAAGGATTTTTATAAAAGATCGCTGAACCATAACATGAGATGTATTTAAATGTTCCCAAAACCTAATAAGCTTCTTATATTCTTTTCGCTGAACCATAACATGAGATGTATTTAAATCCATTGATTAAACTTGTTATTGACTTGATTTGACTTGCTGAACCATAACATGAGATGTATTTAAATGAAAAGAAGCCAACACCTGTATTTGTCAATTTACGGCTGAACCATAACATGAGATGTATTTAAATCAGCCCCAGAAGCTTGCTGAGAGATCAAGACTACAGGCTGAACCATAACATGAGATGTATTTAAATCGAGAGGAGGTGATACATATGTAGGTGCTATATATGCTGAACCATAACATGAGATGTATTTAAATTCACCATACATTTCTTCAATACACTGCTGAATACTCGCTGAACCATAACATGAGATGTATTTAAATAAGTGTACAAGCTCCTGCAACAGAACCACAGACAAAGCTGAACCATAACATGAGATGTATTTAAATAATTTCATCTTCCTTTCCTCCTCTCCTTAAATCTTTTGCTGAACCATAACATGAGATGTATTTAAATTTTTGTTGGTTTGGGGAATTTTGCTCCGGCTCCATGCTGAACCATAACATGAGATGTATTTAAATAATGGGAGGTAAGGATGTTTGTAGCAAGAGTAAAAGCTGAACCATAACATGAGATGTATTTAAATTCGTTTTTAGTATTTACTGTAAACGTGACAAGCTGGATGAACCTTAATATGAGATGTATTTAAATTTTGGCGCAGCAGGATATATCGGCTATGAGGGAGTGCTGAACCTTAACATGAGATTAATTAAAAAATGTTTTAGATCTGTATTAAATTTTATGTTGTCGACCCTAAATAGAGTAAAAATTACCGGAGGTCGACAATTTTTATGTTTCCAGTTAATTTGCGGCCTGAGATTGATTTTTGAAATTCTTCCATAGATTTTCCTGGATATTGCAATTTTGGACAAGCTGATGTATTCTATACTCGATGGGATTTTAGATTACCTATGAGGAATTGAAATTAGGTAGTATATACACTGCACCAGAACTGTTAGAGGAGATTTTAGATTACCTATGAGGAATTGAAATTAAGCATAATTTTATTTGCACATTTTTAAGCCTGCAGGATTTTAGATTACCTATGAGGAATTGAAATTGGATATACATTCCAACCCTTGGCATTAAAACTTACGATTTTAGATTACCTATGAGGAATTGAAATTGTAATAGGGGAAAACCTTAATAATATGTTAAAAAGATTTTAGATTACCTATGAGGAATTGAAATCTCTCAAGCCGACAGCATCATGGATTGGAGAGACTACCGATTTTAGATTACCTATGAGGAATTGAAATTATGTATAGCATCTGAAAGCAACCAACAGCTTTTTTTGATTTTAGATTACCTATGAGGAATTGAAATTACGAAAAATATTTGGTATATATACTTCGGGTGATGTGGATTTTAGATTACCTATGAGGAATTGAAATTCTTAAAATATGTGAAATAAATGAACTAGTGAAACAAGATTTTAGATTACCTATGAGGAATTGAAATTGGTTTGGAGATGGTCCTTATAAAAATTATGAAGAAGATTTTAGATTACCTATGAGGAATTGAAATATATTCTGTTAACAACATTATAACAAATTACGTTATAGATTTTAGATTACCTATGAGGAATTGAAATTATAGAGGCTAGAAACGCCTACTATAAGGAAAGAAATGGATTTTAGATTACCTATGAGGAATTGAAATTTTTGATGGGCTTGAATCTATAAACGTACTGGATAATGATTTTAGATTACCTATGAGGAATTGAAATCCTATTAGATATTAAGGAGGAATTGAAATCATGAAGAGATTTTAGATTACCTATGAGGAATTGAAATTAGCTCTCTTACTATAAATGGTGGTAACGTAAATATTCGATTTTAGATTACCTATGAGGAATTGAAATAGTCTATAGGATACAACGATAAAAGAGAGATAGAAAGATTTTAGATTACCTATGAGGAATTGAAATAGGCACTAATACACTAGATACGGAATAGTTAAAACTAGATTTTAGATTACCTATGAGGAATTGAAATCCTCCAATCTGTACCCGCCTTGTAAAATCCCTTCCAAGATTTTAGATTACCTATGAGGAATTGAAATTTAACTAAGCCTGATGCTGTAAGTATATCTTTATTTACGGATTTTAGATTACCTATGAGGAATTGAAATTTGGTTTCTGCAATTGTATGCTCTCTTTCTGTAGCTGCCTGATTTTAGATTACCTATGAGGAATTGAAATTGATATGCTGCAAGATACTTTTTATACCAGAAGAGATGGATTTTAGATTACCTATGAGGAATTGAAATATATTAATTCATTATTGGGAGGAAAATAAATGATACGATTTTAGATTACCTATGAGGAATTGAAATGTGCCTTAAATTCTAATTATCTTCCCATTCTCCCCAGATTTTAGATTACCTATGAGGAATTGAAATTTATCTATAATATCATTATAAAAACCATCTGTAAATAGATTTTAGATTACCTATGAGGAATTGAAATAACAATTCTTTACTAGCATTTTTATAAGTTCTAGAATGATTTTAGATTACCTATGAGGAATTGAAATCTAAATAATATCCATAGGTTATACAGAGAAGATCCCGATTTTAGATTACCTATGAGGAATTGAAATTACTTCCAATCCAATTCTTTATAAATCCTCCCATATCCGATTTTAGATTACCTATGAGGAATTGAAATTATTTATTGCTATGCAGCATATTTGTACAAATATGAATGATTTTAGATTACCTATGAGGAATTGAAATGTTAGATGTAGAAAATAAATCTCCTATGCTTATATTTCCGATTTTAGATTACCTATGAGGAATTGAAATTTGGTTGTATTATTTACAGTAGTTGATGAGAGCGAGGATTTTAGATTACCTATGAGGAATTGAAATTAGATGATACGGGCGTAGCTTATGTGGATGCAGAATGGATTTTAGATTACCTATGAGGAATTGAAATTCCAATCTGGGGCACAGGATAAATTTTGATGCAGTAAAGATTTTAGATTACCTATGAGGAATTGAAATAAAGCAAAAATTCTTATAGAACAATTCCCATATCTAAGATTTTAGATTACCTATGAGGAATTGAAATCGTTTGGGTGAAATTTTAGGTTTAACATGGGACCGTATGATTTTAGATTACCTATGAGGAATTGAAACTCCAGTAAGGATATTGCCCTGATCTGTACTCGAATTAATGAATACATATGAGTTAGCTATAACAATCATATGGAGAAGATAAGAAATGTCAGGTAATGGTAAGAGGTATAATACAGAATTCAGAGCAGATGCTATAAGGTTTGTAGTAGAAGAAGGTAGATCTGTAAACAGTGCGACAAATGATTTAGGCATAAATGATCAAACTTTGAGAAACTGATTAAATAACAAAAAGAAGAAAGAAGATCCTTCTAAATCTAAGATAGATGAACTTGAACATAAACTTAGAGAAAAACAGAAAAAAATCAATGAACTTGAGAAGTCAGTTGATATATTAAAAAAGCTGCCATCATCTTTGTCGGAGACAACCGCAGGTAATCTATAAATTTATTAAAAGTCAGCGTGGCATACATTCGGTTACAAAGATGTGCAAATTATTTAATGTGTCACGCAGTGGATATTACTTATGGAATAGGCCTTTAAAGAGTAAAATAAAAGCTGAAAATAGTAGGAAACAGTTATTTTAAGAACTGTTGGATCTGTGGACTTGAGAAGCTTCTCTGTGATGTAAGAGAGAAATTTCCACACTGCAGCAGGCAGAGACTTTATAGAATTCAAAAAGAAAATAAACTTTATTCCATAAGGAAAAGAAAATTCGAGGCAACTATATACTCAGATCATAGACTGTCAGTGGCTGAAAATCTCTTAAATCAAAATTTTAAAGTTGAAAATTCAAATTCTGTATGGGTAACTGATATTAGCTATATTAGTACACACGAAGGTTGGTTATATCTTGCAACTGTAAAAGATATATGTACAAAGGAAATAATAGGATGGTCAACAGTAAGTAATATGAAAGACATCACTGTGTATAAATGTACTTAAAAATGCTGTAAAAAGGTATAGACCTGGACCAGGATTGATACATCACCAGACAAGGGAATACAATACTGCAGCAGTAAATATGAGAAATTTCTAAAAACAAATAAAATAATATGCAGTATGAGCTATAAAGGTAACTGTTATGATAATGCATGTGCTGAAATATTTTTCAGCACCATAAAGTCTGAATTGCTCTATCAAAAAGAATATAAAACACGGGAAGAAGCAAGATGTGATATATTCTGGCATATTGAAATATACTATAATAACCAAAAGAAGAATCAGGCAATTGGCTATAAGATACCATCTCAGTTCAGAAAAGAATTTAATATTTTAATGGCATCATAGTCGATTTTAGAGAAAATAATATGGTAAACAATAACAATAGTAATTATGCGATATTGAGAGAAATTTTAACTTTGTAGTGTCCACTTTTTCGAGAAAAGCTCAATAAATATTATACAAATAAAAAACTGTTAGACTAGATGGAATTATATAGAAAGTAATAAGTATATAAATATCATTCCAATAAATTCTGAAATAAAATTCACTAAATAGTAGAATTATAAGAATATAATAATTCTAACTATAGGATACATGATAGAATAAGTTATTATGTTGAAAATCAGATTTTGAAGAAGTCAACCAGGCACTAAAAAATAACACAAATAAGAGAATGTATATAAGATATATGGTAATTCTGAACTATCTTCAAGGATACAAGCTTAATGAGATTGCTTATATGAATAATATATCTTTTCAAACTGTAGGTGTTTATGTTAAAAAGTATAAATTGTTCAGGTTAAGTGATCTGGCTATGGGCAAGAGCTTAAGAGTTCCCCGTCATCTAACCAATGACCAGGAATTATAACTAATTAAAATAATTACAACCAGAACCCACGATGAAGAAGGTTTTACCGCAAGAAAAAACTGGGACACTACGATAATAAGGTAGCTGGTAATGAAATTTCATGGTGTTTCCTACTGTCAAAGAGGAATGTTTGAAGTATTATACAGGAATAATTTAAGTTTTACCCGGTCAACCTATTCTTTAAAAAACTGATGAATCAAAGCAAAAAGAATTCAAAGAACAGTTTGAACTTTGATAATTCTCGTATTTACTACGTAAAACTTATCCAACCATTCCTAGAGTTTATCCCTCGATTAAGGCTTGTATTCCTTCCACAGTACAATTCGCAGTTCAACCTTATCGAAGACTTATGAAAATGGCTTAAATCTGACATTATAAATAATGTATTCTATCCTATCAGGAGCTTTTTGGGTTGAAAAATTAATTTAAATAAATTGTAATATTATCTACATATATGAAGGATTTAACAGAAAATAAATAGAATACTTAATCATAAGAAATGTTAAATCTAATGAAAAGTGATGAGAATAAATAAAATGACAAAGATGTTTTTACTTTTTTCACATAAACTGCTTGAAAGTCAAAAAGAGGAAGCTATGTCAAGGTTCAATGTAGATAAATTTATAGAATTGCCTGGTAAACTTCGGAATAAGTGGTCAGATGTGCCCTCACAAGGTGATATACCAAAAGGATATCTTGATGAGATAATTAATTTTATCAATTTAAATAAATCGGAAAGAAATTATGCTTTAGTGGAGGGTGAATATGGAATTATATATGTAATGGTACAATGGTGTATAAAAAATAAAGTTATTCCTCTTTATGCTGCTGCAAAGAGAGTATATAAGTCATTTTGTAATAGTGATGGTTCAATAAGTGAAATACATATTTTCAAGCATGTTACCTTTAGGTTGTATAAGGATGTTTATTAATTATATTAAAAATCGAATAAAAATTTAGTAATAAATTTAATATTTATGGAGATTTAGTATGGATAATAGTAAGCATAAAAAAATTTATGATTTGTATGATGAAGACGGAAACCTATATGGCAGAAGAATGATTGAAATTAATAAATTGAATAGGAAAAGAAAAATATATTATAACAATTGGAAATTATGTAAGAAAGGAATATTTAAAAAAGGAAAATTAAATGGAGAAGGAGAAGTGTATTATGAAAATGGGAAAGAATATTATCCCAATGGAATTTTGAAATATGAAGGACAATTTAAGAAAGGATTAAAGAAAAGTACTGGGAAATCATATAATACTGAAAGTGTGTTTTGGTAAAAACCTGATTATTCAGAAGGAATCTACTGGAATGATGATTATGAAACTGAGGATGAATTCTGGGAACATGAATAAAGTTTGATTGATGTATTTATGAGGGAAAAGTGAGATTTTATTTATAGGGCAGAAAAGGTAGGGAAGATATATGATTTATATTTTTTTAGATGAAGCAGGCTCGTTTGAATGTAATGATAATGATAAAATTAAAAGAGAAGTGATAGGAGGTGTAATTTGTAAAAATATAAAAAATGAAAAGTCTATAAAGACATTGACTGATGGCTTGGAGAAGCAATTTATAAATGCTGGGGGATATGATTACTATAATAAAATACATGGTAAGCGAAGAAATGGTAAAATTCAAAATGCCGTTTTAAAAAGTATATTTATAGATAAAAAATGCGGGAATAAAATAATTCCCTTTTACATAGAAAGAGGGAATGTTAATAAAAAAATTTTTTCAAATATAACAGATGATAATAATGCTTCATTTCTTTATTTAAATATGTTGAACAGGGTAATATCAAATCTTTTGTTATATAAATCAGAAATAATGGACGATGATAATGAGGTAATTGTAAATCTGCCTACGAGAGTATTATAATGGACCCAAGAATTCAGACAAAAAAATACTTGCTTTTTAGTTAGGTTCTCCATAATATTTTTATTAAGGATGGTGAATAACATGAGAAAAAATTACAGCTCTGAATTCAAAGCAAGATTAGTACTGGAAGTACTTCGTGGAGAGCGTACTTTAAGCGAAATAGCTTCTGAAAATCAAGTCCATCCCAATATGCTCACAAGATGGAAAACAGAAGCTGTAAAGAATTTTTCACAGCTTTTTGAA
>NZ_JAJJPB010000043.1:0-15867 GCF_020908015.1 Clostridium aromativorans | reverse complement strand
TCATAATAATTTAGCTTAAATATTAGGGGTGAAGCAAAGATGCTGAACCTTATAATATATAAAAATCAAGCTCTCTGAGTTTTCGAGAGCGTACTATAATAATATTGGGGGGAGAGGTCAATGCAGTGCTGTTTAAACATGAGAAAAAAACAAACTGGCTATAGTTATAAGAGTCAGTTTGCTTTTTTCAATTTAAAGAATTAAATGAAAGGGTTTTCTTTTATTATATTCTGCATACATTTTTTATTCTGTATTGCTAAAATAATTTTGCCGGATTTTTTTGTATCTCCCATTAATATTCCACCTATTAACTTATTGTTTTCAAAGAATAATTTTTGATATTTTCCAGCTGGTGCATCTTTTAAAGTCAGTGTCTGAGATTCCGATGAAATATCACCACATGAAAACAAGTTTACGTTCATTGAAGTAAAAAAAGAAGAGGATATAAAGTCTGAAAAATGTGATTCGTCTCCTGAAGCATTAGCTCCAGCAACTTTACCCATGTTTTCAGAAGCAGGCCAATTTCCGTAAACTCTCCCATTGTATTGGCAGATGTCCCCACAGGCATATACATCTTTTATAGAGGTCTCCATTTTATCATTTACTATGATGCCTTTATCTGTTTTTATATCTGTATTTTCTACCAGTTGTTTGTTGGGACGTATACCAACGGAAAACAGCACCATATCGGCTTTTATAATTTTACCGCTTTTTAATCGTACACCGGTTACCCTTTCTTCTCCCAGTATTTCTTCTGCGGAATCTCCAAGTATTATTTCTACCCCGGATTTATCTACGGCTTCTTTAAACATCAAAGCACTCTCGGAATCTAATTGTCGAGGAAGCAGTCTATTTGAAAATTCGACTACGGTAGTGTCTAGACCAAAATTTTTAATTGACCAGGCAGCTTCAAGCCCTAAAAGTCCGCCTCCTATTATAACCGCATTTTTAGATTTGGACATATAGTTTTTTATATTTTCTGCATCTGACTTATATTTTAAAGTGAATACTCCATCCCTATCTTTACCTTTTATTGGAATTACAAAGTTATAGCTGCCATTTGCAAGTATGAGTTTGTCGTATGGAAATTCCTGCCCTGTCTCTGAAGTTATTTTTTTTGATACTGTATCAACATTTATTATATTGCAGTTTAGAATGAGCTCTATGTTGTTGTCTTTATACCAATTTTTATCGGAAAGGTAAAAGTCTTTATCAGGTATTGATTTTAAAAGATAATCTGAAAGTTCAGGCCTGTAATAGGTTAAAAAATTTTCAGAAGATATGATTGTTATGCTGCAGCTTTTGTTTCTTTTTCTTACGGAATCGGCAGCATAGTAGCCTGCAGCTCCATTTCCAATTATTACAAAGCGTTCGTTTTTATCTGTGCTAAAATCTACAGGGCTTTTTTCAGATACTTCCACAAATTGACTGGAATCAGCACCGCATACCGGACATACCTTAGGTGGTTCCTCGCCTTCAATTATTATTCCGCATACGAGGCACTTCCATTTTTTCACGGATGTAAAAGATTTACCTTCGGAATTTTTAATTGCATTGTCATTGATTTTTTCCCCAAATTTATAAATTGACATCAGTTACCTATATCCTCCTTTTAATGTACTGGTTTTTACTTTGATTTGTTATTATTAAATAATTATTATTAATATTTATTATAATACATGTGATAAGCAAAATCAACCAAATTTCATATTTTATATTTGTACTTTGAGCTTTGAAATAAATTATGAATATATAAAAAAATATTGACAAAAATCCAGGTAGTTGTATAATATATAATATAAATCATAGTAAATTACTCAGAAATGCTTTGAAAAAGAAAAGTAGCTTAAATGAAATTTTACAGAGAGAAAACTGTGTGCTGAGAAGTTTTTTAATGGAGTTTAAGTGAAGTGCTCTTTGGAGTTATGGGCCGAATTGACAGTAGGTTACATCGGGATCACCCGTTATAGTGATAGAACATAGCGCTGTGTTCGATTATGAGTGGGTTCTTTATGGGAACCAAAAAGAGTGGAACCACGGAGCATAAACTTCGTCTCTATAGAAAATGTAGAGAGGAAGTTTTTTTGACGTCAAAATCAAATGTCATTGAAGTTATTAGGATAATTAAATTATTTAAAAAATTTTTGGGAGGAAAATAGTAATGATATTTAATAATGCTATAGATATGATAGGAAATACACCTTTGTTTAAATTGGATAATTTTAAAGAAGAAAATTCAGCTGATATATATGTTAAGCTTGAAAAATATAATCCGGGAGGAAGCATTAAAGATAGGGCTGCTCTTGGAATGATTGAGAGGGCCGAAAGAGAAAAACTTATAGAACCGGGAGGTACCATAGTTGAACCCACTAGCGGCAATACAGGTATTGCCCTTGCCATGATAGGTAAATTAAAGGGATATAAAGTGATAATTGTGATGCCGGAAACCATGAGCGTAGAGAGAAGAAATATGATAAAGGCTTATGGAGCTGAATTGGTTCTCACAGACGGAATCAAGGGAATGAAAGGCGCTATAGAAAAAGCTTATGAAATTGCTAAGGACAAGGAAGGTTACTATATACCACAGCAATTTGTGAATATAGCAAATCCTCAAAAACATTATGCAACTACAGCTGAAGAAATATTAAGTGATTTAAAGGATGTGGATGCATTTTTAGCTGGTGTTGGTACCGGTGGAACGTTAATAGGAGTGGGAGAGAATCTGAAAAAGAGGAATAAAAATACTAAAATAATTGCTGTGGAACCTGCGTCATCACCAGTTTTATCAGGTGGTCAGCCAGGTCCACATAAGATACAGGGTATAGGTGCTGGATTTATACCAGATATATACAAATCGGAACTGGTAGATGATATTATTACAGTGACAGATGAATTGGCGTTTAAGTATGCCAGACTTATGGGAAAAGAAGAGGGAATATTGGTTGGAATATCTTCAGGAGCTAATATAGCAGCAGCTATACAAGTAGCCCAAAAATTGGGGAAAGGTAAGAAAGTGGCTACGGTGGCACCAGATGGAGGAGAGAAATATCTTTCCATGGGATTGTATGATTAAATTGTATTAAATTCCTGTATATTGGACATCTTTTTGCAGAGAGTACTTCCCTGTGAAAAGATGTTAAATGGAAATAAAAGTAATGGGGGTGACATAATGATAAAAAATCCATTCAAACTGTTAGCTTATGATATTAAAAATGCCATGAAAAATGATCCAGCAGCTAGAAATCCAGTAGAAGTATTTTTAGTATATCCTTTTATACATGCTTTGATCCATTATAGAATATCTCATTTTTTTTATAAGAAAAAATTCTTTTTTATTGCCAGAGTTATATCACAGATATCCAGAATGTTCACTGGTATAGAAATTCATCCTGGAGCTAAAATAGGTAAAGGATTGTTTATTGATCATGGAATGGGAGTTGTAATAGGAGAAACTGCAGAAGTCGGGGACAATGTAACATTGTACCACGGAGTAACTCTGGGGGGAACAGGGAAAGATACGGGAAAAAGACATCCTACTATTGGGAATAATGTATTTATAGGAAGCGGCGCAAAAATACTGGGACCTATAGTTGTAGGGGACAATGTTAAAATAGGAGCTAATGCAGTGGTCTTGAAAGATATACCTTCGGATTGTACCGCAGTGGGTATACCTGTGAGGATTATATATAGGAAAAGAGCAGAAGTTATAGAAATAAAAGACTATGCAGGAGATAAAAAAAAGATATATAATGAAATGGTGATATAAAATTCCTGTAGGAGTAGGTGAAATATTGGATTGTAAAAGAGAAATATTAAATTATTGTCACAGTATAGGTTTGGATACTGTAGGCTTTACCAAATGTAGAGTGTATACTGAACTGGAAGGATATCTCTGCTTTAGGAAAGAAAATTTACTGGAAAGTGAGTTCGAAGAAAAGGATATTAAGAAGAGGATTAATTCTTGTGAATATATGGACGGGGGAAAGACAATAATATCTGTTGCCTTTCCCTATTTATTTAAAAAGGATCATATACAAAAAGATATAAAATTTTCACTATATACCAGGGGAAAAGATTATCATAAAGTTGTAGAGGCTTATTTAAAAAAAATATGTGGTTATATAGAGAGTTTAGGTGGAAAAACCAGATATTTTGTGGATAGTAATTTTTTGCCTGAAAGATATATAGCTTTTCAAAGTGGAATAGGATTTATAGGGAAAAATAATATGCTTATTACGAAAAGATATGGATCCTATGTATTTTTGGGTGAGATAATAACTGATATAGAGGTAGAAAGTGACATCCCTTTGAAAAGTAAATGCGGGAATTGCAGTTTATGCCAGACTGCATGTCCTACAGGGGCCATCTGTGGGAACAGGGATTCCAATAAGTGCATGTCTTATATTACCCAGAAAAAAAATGTAGATAGTAAATGGTTCCCAATATTTCAGGGAAGACTATTTGGATGTGATACATGTCAGGAAGTGTGTCCATATAATGGCGATATTATTTATTCAAATATAGAAGATTTAAGACCTTTCAATTTCATGGAGAGAGTAGATTTAAACGAGATTGTCAATATTGATAAGAGCACATTTATCGAAAAATATTACAATACTTCCTGTGGATGGAGGGGTAAAAATATTATTCAGAGAAATGCTATAATAAATGCACTTATGCTGGGCAAAAATGTTGAGATAAAAAATATAAAATCTTCCTATATAAAAGATTATTATAATAGACTTTTACATGTTTTGAAATTATAATTTATATGATGACATTATTTTAGGATTATATTATATATAAAAGGGAAGGTGGCTTTATCTATGATTTCTCCATGGATGGCTAAGCTGATTGGATGTCTGCCTCAGGGATTAGTAAGGTATATTTCGAAGAAAGTGTTAAATGGCTACTTAAATAAATATGCGACTATAGAAGTTAAAGGTATGGAGCATTTAAATGAAGTTAAAAGGCCTATTGTATTTATATGTAATCATTTAAGTAATTCAGATGCATTAGTTCTTAGCGACGTATTTAAAAAAGAAAATTTAACTTTTGTTGCAGGGATGAAATTGAATAATGATTGTCTTACCAAACTTGGAATGAGCATGACGAAAACTATAGTTATAAAACCAAATTCTGCAGATAAAGGGGCCATTTCCAATATAGTAAAGGCAATTAAATCCGGTGAAAATATGCTTATATTTCCTGAGGGCACGAGGAGTAGAACATCTACTATGAACAAAGGGAAAAAAGGGATAGTGCTTATACAAAAATTATCTAAGGGAAGAATAGTTCCCATAGGAATATGGGGAACTGAAAAGCTTTTACCTATAAATGATAAAGGTATGGCTTTGGAAAGTTTTCATCCTGCCAAGGTGACAGTAAACATAGGAAAGGAATTACATGTACCAGGTCGAAACAAGGATGAGGAAAAACATGAATATGAAGATAGAGTAATCGATTTTTTCATGTATGAAATAGCAAAGCTGCTTCCTGAAAAATATAGAGGAGTGTATAGTTTTAATGAAGGTGATAAAAATTGAACAAACGAATTGTAAATACAATATTAAAAATATTAAGTGAAACATATCCAGAAGCAAAATGTGCATTGAAATTCGGATCTCCTTATGAATTATTGGTAGCTACAATGCTTTCGGCTCAATGTACCGATGTTAGAGTAAACAAGGTTACAAGTGAATTGTATAAAGAATTTAATACTCCTGAGAAAATGGTTTCATTGACAGAAGAGGAGTTAGGAGAAAAAATAAAAAGCTGTGGCTTTTTTAGGAATAAAAGCAAGCATATATTGGAAGCAAGTAGAACGATTATGGAAAAATATCAAGGTCAAGTTCCCGATACGATGGAAAAATTAATCACATTACCTGGAGTAGGCAGAAAAACTGCAGATGTGGTTTTATCAAACGCTTTTGGAGTTCCGGCCATTGCAGTAGATACCCATGTGTTTAGAGTATCTAATAGACTTGGAATAGCAAGGGGAAATACTCCTCATAAAGTTGAGATGGAGCTTATGAAAAATATACCTAAGGATATGTGGAGTGATTCTCATCATTATTTGATATGGCATGGAAGACAGATATGTAAATCTAGAAAACCCGATTGTGAACATTGTCCTGTGGCTCCCTACTGTGAGTATTTCAATCATCCTGAGGATTATGAGAAGGATAAAATTAAAAAGAAATAATCTGTAAAATTCAGCATTCAAAGAGGGTATAATGTTGTTGAGAATATTATACCCTTTCATATTTAATGCGTCTATATATTCATGATTTCCCTTCGTACCCAATCCAGGGCACTCATAGTTGCTCTTTTTCTTATGGTGGCTCTATTGCCAAAGTATTGAAATTTTTTGACTTGTGTTTTACCTCTGATGTAAAGTCCCATATAGACCAAACCTACGGGCTTTTCTGGGGAGCCTCCGTCAGGGCCGGCAATTCCAGTGGTAGCTATGCCTATGTCAGTATCAGAGGTTTTAGCTATGCCTTCAGCCATTTCTCTTGCGGTTTCATAGCTTACAGCACCATATTTATCTAGAGTTTCCCTTTTGACACCAAGCCTGTTGATTTTGGCTTCGTTGCTGTAGGTAACAGCTCCTTCTTTAAATACTTTTGATATTCCCGGATAATTTACAAGTTTTGCAGCTATCAGTCCTCCGGTGCATGACTCGGCAGAGGATATGGTATAGTCTTTATCTATAAGCATCTTGCCCAGTACTTCTTCTATTTTTACATCATCCTCTCCATAAATATTTATCCCAAATATTTTTCTGAGTTTGGATTCTACAGGTTCTATGAGAGTTAAGGCTTCATCTTCTGTAGAAGCTTCTGCCGTAATTCTAAGTATTGTATCCTCTTCTTTGGCATAAGGGGCTACAGTGGGATTAGTACTGTTGTTTATGATGTCCGATGCCATTTCTGCCATGATACCTTCTCCTATTCCAGATATTCTAAGTGTCTTTGATTTTATTATCCCTCTGCTGTATTTCTTTAAAAAAGGCTCTACATATTCAGTAAACATAGGTGCAACTTCTCTGGGGGGACCTGGAAGTATTATGAGGGTTTTATTTTCTACTTCTAAGATACATCCAGGAGCTGTACCGTGAGGGTTGGGCAGTATTTTAGAACCTTTAGGGAAATAGGCCTGTTTTATATTATTGCCTTTAGAATAGGATCTGCCCATCTTATTGAAATGATCCTTTAAATCCTCCAGTGATTTTTCATCTAGGATGAGCTCTCTGTTGAAAAATTTAGCACTTGTTTCTTTTGTCAGATCATCTGGAGTGGGTCCAAGTCCTCCTGTTGTAATTATAATATCCGATCTTTTAAAACCATTCTCTAATTCATCTAAAAGCCTTTCTGGGTTATCCCCAACTACGGATTGATGAAATACTTCTATACCTAAATTTGCCAGATGTTTGGATATGAATTGGGCATTGGTATTGACTATATCTCCAAGTAAAATTTCTGTTCCTACACATAGTATTTCAGCTTTCATGCATTTTTACCTCCGTCTTTATTATTTGAAGTATTACTACATATTTATACAATTTTATGATACCATAAAATTATATTTATTTTGAAAGTCATATAATAAATTAATAATTTTTTGCATATAAAAATTAATGTCACTATAGTATAATATCTATGTGAAAATAAAGAGGTGATGAAAATGAATCAAGGAAAACGCTCCCGGAAAGCCAAGAAAGCTAAAAAAACTTTGAAAAATAAATTAATAATATTAACTATAATTGCTTTAGCTGTTTTTATGGGTATAAGCTGTGGGTTTGTAGTATATCATTACAATGATATAAAACATTGGAATAATTTGATTTATCCTAAAGTTTTTATAAATAATGCAGATCTTTCGGGGAAAACTAAACTAGAGGCTAAGAACATAATAAAAAAGGAATACTCTGATAAAATAGGGAAAAAGAAAATTAACATAATAGTAGGAAATAAAAAGTATGAATTACTCTATTCAAAGTTAAATCCTTCATATAATGTAGATGAAGTTGTGAACGAAGCGTATTCCTATGGAAAAGATGAGAATATATTCAAAAAATATCGATTATTGAAGAACCCAAAAACTGTAAGCTATCAATTGAAACTTTTTTATGATGCAAAGCCTGTAAAAAATTTAGTGAATGAAATTGAAAATGAAGTCAATTCAGATCCGGTCAATGCATCTTTAAAAATGGGAAATGTTGGTTTTGAAGTAATTCCACACCAGGATGGCATTAAGCTAAAAAAAGAAGATTTGCAAAAGGAACTGATTTCCAAAATAGATGGAAGTATAGGGCAAAATCCAACTGTAAAGGCTAAGTTAGAAATTATTCCAGCTTCAATAAAAGAAAATGAACTTAAAACAGTAGATACATTGATATCCAGTTTTAGTACAAACTATGGTTCCATATCATCTTCAGAAAGAGCAAATAATATAGCTCTTGCTACAAAAAGCATAAATGGGTATGTAGTAATGCCTGGAGATACTTTCAGCTTTAATGGAGTTGTAGGTCAAAGAACTGCTGCGAAAGGGTATCAGGCCGCACCTGTTATTGTTGGAGATAAAGTTGAATCAGGGCTTGGAGGGGGAATATGCCAGGTGTCCACTACTTTGTACAATGCAGTTCATAATGCAGGCCTTACTTCTACGGAGAGAAGTCATCATTCTCTTCCAGTACATTATGTGTCAGAAGGAATGGATGCTACAGTGGATTATGGAAACATAGATTATAAATTTAGAAATGATTTTAAATATCCTGTGTATATAGAAGGGTATATTTCAGGAGGGAATGTAGCATTCAATTTATATTCGAATTCTGCAGTTGTAAAATAAAAGAATTGATATATGTAGATGAAAACGTAAGTTATTTTTCTATTGTTTTCTGATTTTAATTATGATATACTATTTAAGTAATAAACGGACTGTTTCAGAGAAAAATCTGTAAACCGTCCAACCATGCGGATATGGCGGAACTGGCAGACGCGCTAGATTCAGGTTCTAGTGAAAGAAATTTCATGCAGGTTCAAGTCCTGTTATCCGCACCAATAAAAAACCTTGTGTTAAAAGTTAAATCTACACATGGTTTTTTATTTTCCCTTTGATCAATAACTATATCTCAAGCTGCAGTGGGGATAGGTATTGTTCTTACACTGCTTGTGGCTATTACAAAGAATATAATACCTGGCATTTTGTTTCATATTGTATTTAATATTAGCGGAACTATTTCAAATGTTAAAAATATCGTACAGGCTTATTTTATGGCTGTGATTTTGGCTATTTGTCTGTTTTATACAATGTACTTATTAAAATTCCTGAGGGAAATTGCTAATTGATTATAAAAAACTGTAAATAGTTTTCTGAAAAAATTTATAGTATAATAAAATAGTGTAGCTTGAAAAAGGAGGTAAATAGAAAATGATTCTATCAAAACCATGGGACTGGACTAAAAATTCTAATGATAAATGGCTTGTGCCCTGCATGGAAAGTGCATATTTTGCTGAGATATGGAAAGCACAGAAATTTCAACACTTCTTGGATTTAGGCAGTGGACTTGGGCGACATTCTATATATATGGCCCATAAAGGTTTTTCTGTAACTGCTGTAGATTTATCAGACTATGGCATCCGGCATTTGTCCGATTGGGCCAAAAGAGAAAGTTTGGATATTGAAACTCGTCTATGTGATATGCTCTCGCTGCCATTTTCGGATAATAGCTTTGATTGCATGTTTGCTTATAATGTAATCTATCATACAGATACTCAGGGTTTTGTAAAAATATTGGATGAGATTAAGCGTGTATTGAAGCCTGGAGGAGAGATATTCCTTACTCTAATTTCAAAAGGAACATGGGATTTTCAGAATGCCGAGGAAAGCCGACGGCTTGATGACAATACGATTCTCCGCAACGAGCATGAAACAGAAAAAAATGTCCCGCATTTTTATGCAGATTTAAAAGATATTGAACATTTTTTTAGTGACTGGAAAATGCTGAGTTTACCAAAAGAGTGGTGTGAGTATGGCTTGGATAGATCCAGGCACTACAGCAAGCACTGGTCACTCTGGTTAAAAAAAGTTTCTGTTTGATGCATTCAGGCATAATTATGGAGAGAGTGTTTGCTTCTCAACTTGCTTTCACTGTTTTTTCAGTGCTTTCTAACATTTTAGTAGAACAATCAAGGAGTCCCTTCATTGTGAATTGGGTTAGGTATTTTTATCAGGCGTGGAAAATATTGAATCCCAATTTCATCTTTATGTATTTCTACAACAATCAAAGCAGTAAAAATTGCCATAATCAATTCTACGTCAATATTGCGTCTCATCCGTCTCCCACCTGCCATCTTCTTACAATTTCGATGAAGCTGCTGTAAAGAAAATCTACATGTTTAAGCTCATTTTTTCCCTATATAACCAAAGAAATGCTAATAACCTTATTAATTTTATATCTATTGACATATATATCATTAAATGATATAGTATATTAAATGATATATCATTTAATGAAATATTTAGGAGGTAAACATGCCTAGAAATAATTCTCTAAAGATGGGTGAACTCACAGATGCTTATTATTATATTTTACTTTCTTTAATAAAACCTAAACATGGATATCTGATTATGAAGTCAATTGAAGAAATGTCTCAAGGTAGTTTTTCAATAGGTCCTGCATCATTATATACGAGTATAAAAAAACTTCTTGAGGGTGGTCTTATAAAACTTAATGGGGATTCACAACAGAAAAAAATTTATATTATTACAGATAAAGGTATTGAGTTTTTAAAAAATGAGGTTAGAAAAAAACGAAAAATGGTCGAGATTGCTGAGAAGATATTTAATAGTGAGGAGATGTTATAAGATATGTTTAACACAAAATACGTTATGAGAAAAGGTTTGGCTTTGGCAGAAAATGAGGAAATGGAGATGCTGTCATCTTATGCCAGGGAAGGCTGGATTCTGTATAAATTTGGTACTTTAGGGTATAAGCTAAAAAAATCCAATCCACAGCAATTACAATATTCCCTTGATTATAGAAACAACCCGGATAAAGAATATTTTTTGTACTTTAAAGAAGCCGGATGGTCTTACGTATGTTCTATAGGAAATACAATTCACATATTTAGTGCACCTGAAGGGACAAAACCAATATATACTGACAATGATACTGAATCGGAAAAATATGTGGGCCAGTATGAAATGACAAAAAAGATTGCAATACCATCGTCGCTATGTACTATTTTGCTTCTTATTTTAACATTGCTTTCCAAATACGGCTATATACCTGATATATATAGAAAGATATTTGGCATTCTTTTAATAGCATCGGTTATAATTACTGTTTATACAGTGATTCCATGTATGTCTTTTTATTCTAAGATAAACAAGTCAGGGATAAAGGAAGATACAAAAAACAGGAGTAGAAATTATAAGATTGCCTATGTATTATTAACAATTATGACATTATTATTAGTAAGTCTATTTTTATTAAGTAAATTTAATTTTTTAAGTATAGGTAATGCTGTATTCTATATAATTTTCTTTATATGCATTTTATTAGGGATATTCATATGTCTTATCAAATAGAAAGTCTTCAGAAACCTTTGAGTTTGCCTAATTCCATAAGAAATGATATGATCACATCATGTATATCTGAATTCTTGTATGGAAAAAGGGAAAGTGTGAGGAATAATATATTAGGAATTATGGGTAGTTGAAAAGTATACAATATAGATGGTGAGAATGAATTACTAAATTGGGACTTTTTTATTACTTTGAATTTGGAGCCAGTGTGCTGGCTCCTGAACTAATAAAAAAATTTTTGATTATATTTTATTATATATGGAAAATTATTTCGCATTGACGATTTTTTTGATTCGATTTTTGACGTCATCTGTAACTTTTATGTCATAGTATCTTATTGACGTATTGAAATCTGAATTTAAAGCAATGCTTGCAGCAGTCTTTGTAGACAATATGTTGTTGCTGTTTGGCATTTCACGTACATCCATTATATGATTTATTTTCTTCTGAAGTTCCAATAATTTCTTAAAGTCGCCTTTCAAGAATATTTTGTATGTCTCTACCAGAAGTTTTGCCTGGGTATTTGTCTGTGTGCCTATAATACCGTTTCCACCTATCATAAGGTTGGGTATCAAATATTCATCTATTCCGGACAGTACTGCAAAATCAGGATATACGCTTTTAACTTTTTCCACAAATCTTCTTATATTTCCAAGAGCAGGTGTAGTATCCTTTATACCGCCATGAGCTATGTTTTCATACTTGCCGGCTAATTTAAGTACTAGCTCTACAGACAACTCAATTTTTGTATTTTGAGGTATATTATATAATATCATTGGTAGATTTGTATTTTTTGCTATGATAGAAAAATATTCAAAAACATGGCTCTCATCCAATTTAAAATAAAAAGGAGGAACTACCAGTACAGCATCTGCATTGTTTTCTTCTGCACATTTTGCAAGTGCTATAGCTTCTCTTATATTTGGGCTTCCCGTACCAACTATTAACTGTACTCTTCCGTTGATGGTTTTTGATGCGAATTCAATGTATTTCTTTTTTTCATCGAAAGTCATATTAAAAAATTCACCTGTAGTTCCGAGTATGCATATTCCATAAATGCCATCTGAAATTAATTTTTCAATCATTTGTCTGTTAGATTTCTGATCGAAGTCTCCATTTTCATCAAAAATAGTTATTATTGGTGTAAAAACACCCTTTATCATTGTATAACCCCTCCCACTGTGACATATATGTCATAAAATCATAATTTATAATATAGTAACAGAACGAACTATAATTGTATTATCATGCTTATATATTTTTATATCAATGTTCAATTGCACAAATATTATTTATGGCAAACGTTAGATTTTTATTTACATGCACATTATAAAAGAATGATTATTGCCTTATCATGTTATAAGGAGGGGTATAAAATGGAGATTTTGAGTAGGCAGCTTGCGGAAAGAATAGTTGATAGAACTATGAAAGCCGTGAATAAAAATGTAAATATAATGAATGAAAAGGGTATGATTATAGCGTCCGGTGATAAAAGTAGAGTCGGTACAATCCATGAAGGTGCAGTTTTGGCACTTAAAAGGAGATCTGAATTCAGTATAGATGAAAGGCAGTGCAGGGAATTAAACGGAGTTCAGGAAGGGACCAATATAGTAATAGAATTTAAAGGAGATATCATTGGAGTAATCGGTATCACGGGGAAAAGGGATGAAGTTATAGGATATGGCAGACTTATTAAAATGGCAGCTGAAATGATGATAGAACAGGCTTATGTAATGAAGGAACTTGAATGGAGCAACAAGATAAAGGAAAACATGGTAGTATCCCTTATAAATGATAATCAAGATTCTTTTAAATTACTAGAGAAATATGCAGAAAAGTTTAAATTGACAAGTAATTATCCCATGATAGTTTTTATTGTACAGATTGACTTTGAAAAAATTTCTGAAAAAAAAGATATAGATATACTTAACGATGTAATTTCAATACTGGAAGCAAACTTTGAAGGATCGCTTGCAGCTGCGATTGATTCAAAAACAATCGTTATTATATACAAATGTCCAAATGTGGATTATGAATCTATAACCTGCAAACCCAGAATGGAGAGTGTGTATAGAAAGATAAGGTTTAAAACGAAGAGTAATGTAAAGATATCTATAGGAAAAGTATGCAGTAAACTGGCCGATATTCATAAATCTTATGAAATAGCTCAAAAAACATTTTTATTTGGGGAGGAAAACTACTCGCAGGAGAATATATATATATTTGACATTCTAAAGTATCAAATGCTGTTTTTACAGGATAATGCAAAATGGAAACTCAGTGAACTTAAGGATTCCTATGAATTAATTTCTGAAAATGATAGAAATGGAGAATTAATGGAAACGTTAAAAGTTTTTATAGAAGAAAATGGCGAACTTAACAAAGTTTCCAACAGGTTATTTATACATAGGAATACTCTTAATTATCGTTTAAATAAGATATATAAACTGACAAACTTAAATCCTAAAAGATATGTGGACTTATTCTGGCTTTATTCATCTATAATTAATTTTAAAACTACTCAGAGTTGATTCCATTATGCAATTAAACAAAATAAAGCAGTATTATATGTTGATATTTGTTTAATTTAATATTGATTAAATTTCCAAAAGCAGGAATAATTTAAGTATAATAAAAATTTGGGAGCTGATATGATGAAATTTAGAAAATCCGGATCCAATTATATTGTAAAGTTGAATAAAGGTGAAGAAGTAATGAAAGAGTTGACAAAATTATGTAAAGAGCAGAATATAGAAGCAGGGTGTTTTACTGCAATTGGCGCTGCCTCTGAAGTAGAACTTGGGTATTTTGATCCGGTAAAAAAAGTCTATGACAGCAAGGATTTTGTGGAAAATTTTGAGATAACAAGTCTTGTGGGAAATATAGGAAGATTGAAAAATGATGATGTAGTAATTCATTCACATATAAATTTAAGCAATAAAAACTATGGGCTTATTGGTGGGCATTTGTTCAAATGTAAAGTCTCACTTGTTTGTGAACTGTTTATTACAGATCTTGGAGAGAAAATAGTTAAATTGCCTGACAGAGAGTTTGGATTGAATTTCATGAATTTATAAACGCTAATTTGAAAGGAGACCGATATCTTGAGTTTGATAAGTGAAAATGAGATTGAAAAGATAAGAAGTATAAATGAAAAAAGAAAAGTTGTTCTTCCAGATGGTACCCGTGTTCCTGCACTAGGACAGGGAACCTGGTATCTGGGTGAAAATCCATCTGCAAGGAAAGCCGAGATAAATACATTGAGGCTTGGAGTAGAACTTGGGATGACTCTTATAGATACTGCGGAAATGTATGGGGAAGGGGAATCCGAAAATTTGGTAGGATATGCAATAAAGGGTATAAGAGATAAGATATTTCTGGTTTCCAAAGTTTATCCGCACAATGCGGGAATCCCAGATATATTCAACTCCTGCGAAAACAGCCTGAGAAGATTGAATACTGATCATCTTGACTTGTATCTTCTCCATTGGAGGGGTAATGTACCTTTTCAGGAAACAATAGAAGGCATGGAGAAATTGAAAAAACAGGGGAAAATTTTAAGGTGGGGAGTATCCAACTTTGATACTTCTGATATGACAGAACTTGGTGAATGCAGCGGCAGTGAAAATTGTATGGTCAACCAGGTGCTGTATCATCTTGGATCAAGAGGCATTGAATTTGATCTGCTTCCATGGCAGAGGAGACATAACATGCCTATTATGGCATATTGTCCAATAGCAAAGGGCGGAAGGTTGAGAGAACATATCCTGAATGAAAAGACTTTAAATGAAATAGCACAAAATCATGGAGCAACACCTGTACAGGTACTTCTTGCATGGTGCATGAGATCAGGCAATGTAATTGCAATTCCAAAGGCATCCCATGAAAAGCATGTTGTAGAGAATGCCAGAGCAGGTGCTGTTGTTCTTTCAAAAGATGAACTTGATGCACTTGGAAAAGTATTTCCTAAACCTGATAGAAAGATGCCGCTTGATGTATTGTAATGATAAGGAGGAGTAACATATGAAGATAGGATTTATAGGACTTGGAATCATGGGGAAGCCAATGTCGAAGAATTTGATAAAGGCAGGTTATGATCTTGTAGTGTTCAATAGAAGTAAACAATCTGTCCATGAGCTTGTAAAATTTGGAGCTGAAGAAGGCATTTCCTCAAAGGATGTTGCATCAAAAACCGATGTTATTATAACAATGCTTCCAAATTCACCCCAGGTAAAGCAGGTTGTTTTTGGAGAGAATGGTGTTGCAGAA
>NZ_JAJJPB010000042.1:0-16697 GCF_020908015.1 Clostridium aromativorans | reverse complement strand
ATGATCCGGAGACTATTTTATACTGAAGGAGAACCTATGGCCTATGATATAAAATATCTTTTGTATAAAAGAGGAGTTCCAATTGTGGAGAATGAAATCGAAAATGCAACTTTCCCGGAAATGATATCCGATAGGACTTCTCTCTATGATTTAAACAAGGAACTTATCATATATGCTAAAATTCCGGAAGAAAAGATGAAAAAATTGCTTCACATACAGAATAAAATTGCCTTGCTTGTAGTAGAGCAAAAATTATACGATATTGAAGATAAACCCATTGGACTTGGAATAACTTATTTTCGTGGGGATTATATTAAATTGCATGGAGTAAGTAAATAGTTGGAAAAGATGTGTATCAAGGGAGAAAACAGGAATCTATTTTGGCTATTGTTCAGTCGATGGTGGTAATATCTCTAGCTGTGGCACCGGTTGTTGGTGCACTTCTGTTGAAATTTACTTCATGGCGGGGTATCTTTTTTGCACAGGCTATTTTAGGTGTTGTTGTGGTTGCTGGTTCAATGCTTCTATGGCTTTTATTTCTTCATCTTCATATATTTATCAGGATGGCTTTGGATTAAGCAGCCAGGAATATAGTTATTTTTTTGCATTTAATGCTATAGGAATGTTGGGACAGCAAAAGAATGATACTGGTTCAGCATCATCGTTAATTAGCTCGATTACAACTGTAATGGGAAGTATCGGGATGATTCTTGTTTCACTTAACCGACGGAATCCCGTGCGGAGTGCTGGCAGAATCAATATTTTGATTGGCGTCTTGTGTGGAGTAGCCTGGTTAATTACAATCAGGAGACCACTTCTGAGTAAAATTGTGAATTAAAATAATTATAATTTATGTCGTCAAATATATTGATTTAATAAAGTAAAAGTGTTAGAATTACAATGAATAATGAACGACTAGTAGAATAATATTCATTATTCTACATGATCACTAAAACCTATGTCATGACTGGCAAGGTAAAAATTGAGGCAATACCGATGAAAGTGGAGTAGGATTAAATCTTTATATAACTATAAAATTACCTAATAATGATGTATTTAGATACTTCTTTTTCAGACGCAAAAAGGAGATGATATTTTAAATTTATGAATGGAGACTAATTATATTGCTTTGTAACAATGATGTAATAAGAATAAATAGTGAATATACAGTCATTTGACATTCATAAAATTTAGAGAGGATATAAACAAATGAATCATAGCATTAAGAAAATAATAAAAAAGGCCGCAGAGAAATTGATCTTACAGAAAGGATTCAGAGATACTACAATTAAGGAGATTTCAAAAAGTGCAAAAATATCTGTAGGCACTATCTATCGCTATTACAAAAATAAAGAAGAAATCCTCAATGATATAGGAAGAATGGATTTAAAGGATGTATCTTATTCTCAGGACAATAAGCGGAAAGAAATAATGAATGTTGCACTTGATGTTTTTGGAACAAAAGGATATACTAGAACAAACATGGAGGATATAGCCAATAAAATGGGTATGTCAAAAGCCTTTATTTATCAATACTTTAATAATAAAGATGAACTATTTCTTTCTACAATTAGGGAATCTTCACAAATGCAGACCATTTTTAATCTGTCTAAGATTAATGAACCTATAAATATAGAAGAGAGTTTAACAGAAATCGGAATGACATTTCTTTCTATATTTAAGAATCCGCGAAAATTAAAACTAATGCGTATTATTATTGCAGAAACTCCTAATTTTCCAGAAATAGGAGAATTCTTTTTCCGCCAGGTGGTTGAAAAAGTTACAGAAAGTTTAAGTAAAATATTAAAGCCTTATGCTTCTAGCGATATAGATCCTGTGCTATCAATTAGACTTTTTATTGGGGCTATTTGGTCATTAGTTTTTTTACAAGAAATGTTGCCTTTGAAGGATAGAAAATATGATGATAAAGCTATTATTAGGAATGCTATAAAAATATTTCAGCATGGGTTTTTGAAATATGATAATAATTCATGAACTATTTTAGATAAAGTTAGTTGAAAATATTATTCTTTATATTAGATGCTATATTTTCATGAATAAATATTTTATAAGGAGGAATTTGTATGAAGATAATAGATAATTTAGAAAAGGCTACTAAACAAACCATTGTAAATAAGATTGTTGGTTATCTTGATAAAAACCCGGAAAAAAATATAGATAAAATATTTGAGGCTATTAAAATGCTAACTAAAGATGAATCTGCATTGGCTCAAATTGAATTTGTTCAGAGTTATTATAACAATGACAAATACAAGCATGAATATATTCAGGATATCTTAAAAAATACGGATACCAAATGCTTGAAAAAATTTTTCTCATGTTTTTTTGCAAATGCGAACTGGTTTGCTGGACCGAGAAGGCAGAAATATATGGATGAAGAGGATACTAAAATACCATTTGTTATGCTTTTAAGCCCATCTATGAGATGTCCGCTTCATTGCAAGGGATGCTATGCCTCAAGTTTTAGTAAAAAGGATGATATTCCACCGGAGGAGGTTGACAGGATTATAGGAGAAGCAAGGGATCTTGGAATTTATTATATTATTATTTTAGGTGGAGAACCTTTCTTTAATGACTATCTTCTGGACATTTATGAGAAATATGATGATGTAATGTTTACACCATTTACCAGCGGACTTTTTCTTAATGAAAAAATTGCAGATAGACTCAAAAAAAGCGGCAACGTGATACCTATGCTTTCAGTTGAAGGTTTTGAAGAGGATACTGATGCACGTAGAGGAAAGGGAACATACCAAAAGGTATTGAAAGCTATGGATATGCTTCATGAAAGAGGGATACTGTTCGGGGTGTCTTCAGCTGTTACGAGGACTAATATAAATACAGTGCTCAGCGATGAATTTACAGATATGTTAATTAGAAAAGGCTCTAAAATGAGCTGGTACTTTTTATTCATGCCTGTCAATGGGGAAGATGAAGACTTTGACATGATGCTTACAGGAGAACAGAGAGATTATCTTGGAAGGAGAAACAGAGAAATAAGGGCTAATAAACCGTATTTTACTATAGATTTCTTTAATGATGCCCCGTATGTTGGAGGATGCATTGCAGGTAAATACTTTTTCCATGTTAATTCTAAAGAAGATGTTGAACCGTGCATATTTTCACATTTTTCAACTGTTAATTTAAAAGGCAGGCATTTGATAGATGCATTCAGGGATCCATTCTTTAAGAAATTAAGATCTATGCAGCCCTATAATAAAAACATGTTGAGACCATGCAGTATGATAGATAATACCAATGTCATAATAAATGTATGCAAGGAAGTAGGGGCTAAGCCGGACGATGCTGGAGCGGAGAAAATGCTTCATGACCCTGAATTTCACGAAAAGATAACGAAGTCGTCGAAAGAATTTGCACCATATGCTGAAAAAACCTGGCAGGAATTTTTTAAGGGGAGTGGCAATGATAAGTTTGCTAAAGGATAAAATATAAAGGAAAAGCTGCATTGAGTGTACGGCTATTTCCATAATAATAAATACACAATTCCCGAGCTAAGAGGCTCGGGAAAATTTTTTTGTAAAGATGCTTGACATTTTAGTAAGGACCTGTACAATAATATTTAGTAAGGTACCTTACTAAAATTTTATACTTTAACAGGAGGGAAATAAGATGGATGAAGACAAACAAGATCTATTGTGCTTATTTACACGTATTGAGTGGCTTTTGCACAGATACTACCATTATTACCGTACAGTTCATGGACCAATGGGCAACCCTCATAGAGGTCAAGGAAGGATCTTATCTTTGCTTAAAATGCAGCCTGAGATTACTCAGAAAAAGTTAACGTATCTTTTAGATATGCGCCCTCAATCTGTTGGAGAGTTACTGGCTAAGTTGGAACAAAATGGTTATATCACACGTACAGCCTCAGAGGCTGATCGCAGGAGAATAAATATCAAGCTTACTGAGTCCGGAGCTGAAGTAGTCAACAAAGGGAATCAACAGCCTGAAGATTTCAATGAAATTTTTGATTGTTTGACACAAGAAGAGCAGTATACTTTTAAGGAATATCTTAACCGTATTATTGATTCGCTGGAACAAAAAACGGAAGCTAATCAGAGGGACTCAGATTTTGGAGGTTATAAACGACAGCATAGCTGTGGACATCATCGTAGTAAACGGCATGAATATTTTTAACAAGTATAAAAAATAATGATATTGAGCTAAAGCTAGGTGATTTAGGCTATAGAGGGGGATTCGTATATGGAAAAAATAAAGCATCTCGAATACTTTGAGAAAATTATTATAGATAATGGTATTATAATGACTCCTCAACGTAGGGCTATTCTGGATGTTCTCTTTACAAATAGAAAACGACATTTAACAGTTGAAGAAATATGGCATCAAGCCAAAAATATATTTTCACAAATAGGTATTCCAACGGTTTATAGAACTGTAAATCAGTTAGAAAGCATTGGCATTTTATACAAAATAATGGTACAGGGAAACTGTTGTAAGTATCAACTAACTGATCACGAGGAGAAAAATAAGCACAGACATTTTATATGCACTAGATGTGGCAGTATTACTGATATATATTTACCGGAAATGAGTATGACAGAACAACAAATTGAAAACAGGTATCATGTAAAAATTGAAAATCAAAATATTATCTATTACGGTCTATGTACACAATGTATTCAAGTGAGTGAAGAATAATTAAAGAATTAGTTAGCGGGAACGCATTTGATATAATAAGTTTTTCTTATAAACCTGCCAAGTTTTTTTCATCCAAAATAAAGCCTCCCCAAAAATCTAATCTTGTATATTCATTGATCGAAAAGGCAAATTTTTCAAATTAGATATTTCTAAGATGTGAATCACATAATGTAGACACAATTTTCACATTTTATGTACAATTTTCTTAATTATAATTCTCCTATTGTACTAAAGCTGTGCAGCAATTATTTAATTAAAAATTACTAAATATGAGGATACTAATATTTTATAATGAATCAGGGGATAATTTATGAGGGAAATTAATATAAAGAGAAATAGAAAATTCAACAAAAATATAATGTATTACACTTTGATTATGACACTGATAACTTATATTAAGCCTGTACTTGATGAAATTGTTGAACTACTCGCAGAGTAATAAAAAGTAAGAAAAAGCATATTGAAACGGCTAAAGCCAATGGATTGGAGCCATACAGCTATTTTGAATTCTTAAAAGAATGCTTGCTCTGGGATTCATGGGTTAAGTGTTCCTTTAAAAATAACAAACAGCAAAAATAAGACCACTCTAAAAATGAATGGTCTTTATTTTTGTATACCAGATAATTTATTGCTTACATATAAAATCGTAAGAATGAAGGGCATAAAATTTTTATAAGTAGATTATTAAAATATTTGTTTAGATGAGAATCACATTAATTTAACATTATGATGACATTTTATTAACATAATTCCTTATTATAATGTATTTGTAATCAAATTTAAGGAGGAAAAGATAAATGTTAAAAATGAAGTACAAATTAATATCAGCAGCTATGGTTATAGCTCCAATATTAAGCACAGGAGTTGCTACAACAGTAAGTGCTGCTCCAAGGAATTATGGACCTGAGCCAAAACCAATAGTTTACAAGTACTCTTATGGAAGCTTTAAAGCTTCAATGGATAAGCTTGTAGCATCTGGGGTGATAAATTCTTACCAGGAATCAAAGGTGTTGAACATATTCAATACTAACAAATCGATTTTTAAGGATGCACTGGATAATTTAGTAACAGCAGGAATAATAAATAGCGATCAGGAATCGAAGATATTCGTTGCATACTATGATGCATATGATTATGCATATGATTATGTTGCACCGACACCAGCTCCAGCACAGAAAGATAATTCGGGTCATAAAGATATTCCAAAGAACAATGCTGGAGGATTTAATAAAGGTGGAGCACCTAATGTTGCAACTCCAGCACCAGTGGCGCATAAATAAGACAAGCATATAAAAGTTTAAGTTAATTTAATAAAGTACACGCCAATTGAAAAATACATGCTAAATATTTGACGTGTACTTTTTTATAATTATCTCACATGTTCTTATTTTTCCTTAAAATATAAATAAAATAACTAAAAATGGATATATTGTATTAAATTACAGGTTATAAGAAGATTTGCTCTGTTAATTATGAAAATCTAAGAATAAGTGAGTGTGTTAAAGAAATTTAAAGATTACAGAGGGAGGAAAAATAATGAAAAGGACAAAAATTCTTATTACTTGTACAGTCATTGCTGCTGTAATGAGTAGTATAGTTTACCTGGCTTCTGCTAAAACAATGCCATTTAAAGCATCAGCTGCAGCAAATGCTGTGTTATCTGCACAGAATTCTAAAACAGTTGAAGCTGGTTCTACTTGGGTTGTCAATACAACTACAAAGTTACGAAGGTTGATCATTGGCAAAAAGGCCACCATTACCGCACCAGAAGGTTATGATGTGACACTGTCAGTTAATGGTACTGGAAAAACAATTAAAGAAGGTATGTATAGTGGCAACATTGTACTTTCCATAACTAAGCAAAATGTGGTCAAGTATTCTTCTGCTCTTACACATTATTTTAAACAGGCATTATATGTAGATTCTTCTGGAGTTGCAGCTGACAAGTCTGTTTTAGCCGAAATAATTGGTGGAAATGTGTCAAATGTTTCTGCAAATAATATACATATTACATCAGAAGAAGAAAAATTCAATGGTATTTATGTTTCTGGTGGCATTTACAACGTCAATGCCGCTAAAATTAGATTGACAGGTAATGGAGGCAATGACTTTGCTGGTTACGGTGCAGGTATTATGTCAACTGGCGTGAACACAAGGCTTATAGTAGATAATACAAATATTCAAACTCATGGTGCAATCCGCCCTGCCATTGTTGCTGGTGGAGGCAGTAATCTGATTGTTAAAAATACCAATGTTGATGTTAAAAATGGTATTCTTCCATCAGACTATAAGCCAAATGCAAAACCAGGCTATATGAAATCAGTACCCTGGATGCTTGGCCTTTCAGGCAACTGCAGAGCAACTAATGCAATAGGAAATAATACTACTGCCACATACATTAATTCTTCACTATCCTCCGAGGGATGGGGTGTTCTTTCCGTTGATGACTGCAGGAATACAAAACTTACTGCTATAAATAGTGGAATTGTTAATACTGGTAATAGTGGATATGGGGCTTATGCAACAGGTTCAGCTGTAGACAGCTTCTATGGCTGTAAATTCAAGGTTGCTGACTACGGTTTGATTATTACTAATGGCAGTGGTATTTTTGGTGCTAGTACACCTACTAAATTAGTCATACTTAATAGTAACTTGAATCTTGGTCTTACTTCAAGGGAGTTAAAATCTCTGCAAAAGAAACAAACTACTGTCAAATCTGGCCGTTTTGGTATTATGTGGCATGGCAATGGATCTGTAGATATTGCAGATGGTACAGTTTTTGAAACTGGGGAAACTACTTTTTTAGTTAAAAGTGCTGCTGCAAATATTAGTGTAGATGGTTCTAAAGGCGCTCATATACGATCTAAAACAGGAGTTATTTTACAATTGATGGACAGTGACGATCCAGGTACAGTTCAGGGTAATGATGGGGTGATGTACACTACAGGTGTGTATCATGAGCCAAGTGGTGCTGCTGTATTGGATAAAAATCATGATACTTCCACGGCCGTAAAGGATACAGATACTGTTGCTGAATTTTCTAATATAAGTTTAAAGGGCAACTTTTATAATTCTACCCGTGGTGGTATGGGGAAAGATATGATGGGTAAGATGGTAAACTTAGATAAAAATCTTTCTTTAAAATTTGACAACGCTAAAATAAATGGTGTAATTTCGTCTTCTACTGCTAGGCATAAAAAAGATACGATTACATCTGTAGACTATAAACAGCTGGGAGAAGTCACAAATAAAGTCAGTAGTGCTGTTAACAATGGGGTGATTTTATCCTTGATTAATGGCTCAAATTGGATTGTTGCCGGTGATTCATATTTGACAAGTCTAACTATTGATAATAATTCTAAAATTACTGCTCCTGGTGGATATAAGGTTACAATGAAGGTTAATGGAATTGAAAAAAATATTGAAACTGGTACTTACAAGGGTAATATAAAGCTTGCAATTACGCCGATAAGACATTAATCACATAATGCTTTGATACAATCTTAGTATATTTAATTTGATTATTATATTTACAGGAGGATGCTATATGAGAATATGGAAAATACGGAGATATTTAATTTTATCTTTTTTATTAATTTATTCACTTTCCAATTTCAATATGATTTCTTTGGTTTTTGCGGCTGGCAATAAGTCGAATGGCCAATTTAAATCAAATGTGACTACAACTACAAAAAATGAAAAGTATGGAAATTGGAAATTTACAGTTACGACAACTACAGACAATTCAGTATCACCATCAAAAGCAACTAAAACAGCAAAGATAACTCAGTATAGTGGAACTAGTGATACTACAGTTGTAGTTCCTGGAATTCTTGACGGAGCTATTGTAAATGAGATAGGATCACAGGCTTTTGCACGTCATTCTGAAATACGTTCACTTTATGTACCGGACGGAATTACGAAAATTGATTCATGGGCATTCTATGATTGCAACAGTGTAGCTGTTATAAGTATTGCAAATGCCAATGTAGCTCTAAGTACAGATGCTTTTGAAAGTAATCCCAATGTTGTAGTATATTTAAATTCAAAATATAATATTGAAAATACAAATAAACTTGTGAATGCACTTGGCAGTAAAAATAAGGTATCCAAAACAGGTTATACTGAAACAACAGTAGATATTAAAGATTTAAACAATAATGATCCATATACGGCAGCGGATAAAACACTATGTGCTAATTATGGAACTTATCTTAATGTAAAAACTTATCCTATTTCAAAGACAAATATTAATGTTGTACTAAGAGGAACTGGGTGCAAAGTTAATTCAAGTACATTTAACAGTAAAACAAACACATACATATATACTATTTCAGGAACTCTTACTGGAATTGTTGACTATAGTCTTGCTGTCACTATAGCAGATAGTCTTAAAGGTAAGGTTAAGGCAGGAGAACTGAATAAGACATTCAGAGCACTTACTCAATCTGAAGCAGATAAACTCAATAAAAAAATAGCATCAGATTCAAGCTATGGAGCTATTAAGGGCAGATTTAATTTTAAAGAAGGCTATTATATAAATGGTAACAGAGTTAATCTTGATCCAAATGTCATGGCATATGATGTAAAGACTGGCACTATAATCTGTAAATATGTTAATGGAACTGCAACTCATGGTAAATTGGTTGATGCAAATAATTATGACAATCTTTCTTATAAATATGTTGCATATAAAGACACTGACAATGATGGGGATGTAGATGTTATTTATTATTCACCCTTTGATCTCAGCGCAGATGAAGATACTGCATCAATTTTAGATGATGATAAATACCTTAACGGGTTAAGTGCAAGGAAGGAAATGGATCCGGCCTATTATTCTTTTGCAAATTCTGTAATTACAGCAGATGGAAAAAATTTGGAATATGATAATCCACTTAAACTTAAATCTGCAGATACTTCGTTTGTATATACTAACAAAAATGGTCAGGATCAAACTTATAAAGGAGATCGTGTTTTGGGGGGTGCCAACCAAGAACGCAGCATTCTTTGGGCTACTAATTATGGAGCTATAAAGGCAAAAAGGATTAATGCAAAAAGTACTTCCACAGGGAACTGGGCAAAAATGTCATATGAGACGGGCCTCACAAATTATAATACTGAAGTTGTTATGCAATGGGGGATGAATGCATTACTTTATGCTACACAGGGTGGTACTGTAATACTTGGAGAAAAAGGCAATAGCACACATCACAGCACACTCTTGGCAACAGGTGATGGTGCTAATGGTGTTATTGCGGCTTGTGGCGGAAAAAATACAGGAAGTAGTGCAGCAAAATCTTCTACATCTAAAGTATATGTTTATAATACAGATTTTAATCTCGAAGGATGGAACAATCATGTAGCCGATTGTGTGTATGGCGGCTATGCACATCTTGAAAATGTTACTGCTTCAACTGGGAAAAAAGGTTCATATTCAGTAGGGCAGGCTTCTTCGCTGGCAAATGATTTCGGCAATGGTGTTGTTGAAGTTAATAATTATACAGCCAAAGTTTATGGGAATCGTTCTGCAGGTGCATATGTTATTGGCAGCGGTGTAATTTCTGCTGATAAATCATCTCTTACTTCATATGCTGATGCTGGTGCTGTTATTGCGAGTGGAGGGACTTATCATATAACAGACAGTCAGATAAAAGGTGTTATTGGAATTAAAAATAGAGGCGGAGGAACAGGTACTTCAGATATTTCTAATTCAACTATTACGGCATTTAGAAATTATAACGGCTATATTACAGGAAATAAAGCAAAGGCAGCTGCGGAAACGTGGAAAAATGCAAGTGGAAGCTATGTACTTATGCAATATATGATGAGCGACCCTGCAATGACTATAGGTAAATTATGTAAAAACTATAATATTACAGGAGCTGCTAAAAAAACATTACTTAATAAACTCAGTAATATTGCTAATAAAATGTATACAGATAGTACACTTCTGCGCAACAGTGTTTTAGACAATACTTACTACAACTATTCTGCTGGATCATATACTGGTTCTACTGACTTTTATTATGTGCCGTATCTGACGGCTGGCAGCAGTTTTGGTGGGAACATAAATTCTGTGTTGGATTTTGAGGCATCAAGTACGACCTTGAATCTTACAAATAATAAATATATAAACAGAAACAAGAATGATTATAATTATCTTATTGCCTCTGAAGCAGGTTCTTCACCAACAGTTAATTTTGTTGATAGCAGTGGAACAATTAACGGTATAATATGGAATGAAGGTAATGTCAGCAGAGCTGTTGAGGGAATGGCAGGTAATAGAAAGTCTTCTTTGAAAGTAAATTTTAAAAATTCCAATTTTGAAGGAAATTTTGCCGATGGTAGTCTGGGGCTATGGGATGGATCTGCAAAGTATACAAATAATGCTGGTATTACTACAAGGCTAAATGGTAACTATTATGGAGCAGCGTCAAATTGGGGAATAACAGCATCATTTGATAAGAACTCTAAATGGAAGGTTACTAATGACAGCTATGTTGGAAAATTGACAATTGCGGATTTAAATAATATTTCTGCTGATAAGCCGGTGACGGTTTATTATAATACTATTGGAACTGGAAGCGATAAAAAATTAACCAATGGAGTAGTATATAATAAAGTAACTTTTATCCATAAGACCAACTAATAAAGAGTTTAACCTTTGTTTAAAAGGAGAATGGGTATGGATTTGTATGAGAATCAAATCTATTCATATGCTGTACAAGATATCTGTATCAAGTATTAAATAGTCTCCATTACATTGATATTCAAGCTTTATGAAATTGGCAAAAATACCTGAACCGATAATCTCCTTATGCGTATTATAGGTTATAATTGGTGAAGATTTTAGTTCCTTATATACTTCAATTGAAGCTTCATTTATTCTAACGTATATTTTAATGGATTTTGTAGACTCCTGAGAATTTGATTGAGTATTTATATATGCCAACTTTTTCAAATTCCCGACATCATCCAGACAGCTGCTTTTTCTCACGTATTCAATCAATTCAACAGTACCATTTTCAAACTCAAGTGCCAGCCCCGAATCTGCCCTATCCACGACAGGAACTAAAAATTTGGTTCTACTGGTGGAGATATTGCTGTCAATATTAAGCTTGAATAGAGCTTTATGCTCAAAATAATTTTGAAATTTATAAGGAGTCAAAAATTGTTTTGATATATCTCCATTGGTATCCTGGACTATCGATATCCTTGAACTGTAGTTTTTAAAATTCCGTGAAATATAAAATCCACCTGAGGCTGCTCTGTTAAATTTACCTGAATAAAGCTTTACCTTATTGAGGCCAAATCGCAAATTATCAACTAAAAATGGCCTGTTCACATTCATGGTTGAAAAATAGCTGTCTATAAATGTATCCTTTAGCACATATTTTTTGTCATTAAAAATAACATAGGGTTTTTCATCTTCAGATGAAGGAAGAGTATATCCTGGATTTTTAGGTACCTGAATCTGCATACTGTAAAGTTCAAGTCCATTTGATAAATTGAAAACTAAAAAATCCTGTAAAAGCGTATCCATGTCATCTTTTTTGCAGTAATATATAAAATTATTAAAAAGATTATTTCCATACCATAGATTTATAGGACTGTTTTCAAAAGAAACTTTATCACTTTCAACATTGCTTTTGATATTTTGTGAAGTAAAATCAATCTTAAGCTTATTTTTTCCATCAAGTACAACTACCCTTGGATTAAAATAAGCAAATATGGTTTCAGCTTCAAATTCATGACCTTTATCCTTAAAATGCAGATGATCTTGGCTTATGATGTTCTTTAAGCTATAAGTATCATTGTTTGATAACAGTTTCGATGTATAATAATTTAGATCCATTAATTGTATATTATACTTTTTGGCCAGATTCTTTTTAACTGTATTTGCTACAGAGTTTATGCTTTCACTGGTACGATAGGGATAACTGGAACTATCAGTACTTCCCGGTTCAACTGTAGCCTGTGTAGTCAATAAAAAAGGCTGTATATTATTTTTAAAACACCACAATATTATATTTTCAATGCTTCTTTTAAAATCACTCTCATAATCTTTAGTGGAAGTCACCCCGAGTCTGTCATTTATTCCAAATCCTATACCTATCATCTTTACATCCGAGTAATTTCCTGCAAATATACTATTTATATTTGAATATGCCCAGCTAGCAGTTTGTCCGGAGAACCCTGCATTATAAATTCTAGCTGTATTTGAACCTGTATATACCCTTACAAGATTTTGTAAATAAGTTGTAAAGGCATGTGGAGGCTGATGATCCTGTCCTATCTCATTTTTCACCCAGGATGTAGTCTCATTTCCATCCACAGTACTGTCTCCCAAAAAAGCTACTGGAAATTTTTCATTATTTTCCCATGATGTCCACGTATCCTGAAAGCTTACTTTTTCTCCACAGCAAATTTTACTTACAGTATATTTATCTGTTTTCATATTTTATCAATTTTAATTTTGAGCTAAGCTCTAAATTATTCATTAGACCATTATTAATATTGTTGACTCCATAGCTCTTTTTTGTCATTGTATTTATCCTCCAATTAAAAATATTACTTGAACTTTATTATATTTAAAGAATGTCAAGTAATTATGTTATTTTCAAATATTAGAATTAGGAACGTGGTTCAGAATTACAAAAAAATGTTCTCTTTTATAATTATATATGATTATAAAAGAGAACTCAGACTGTTTTTATTTTAAACTTAAATTTATGAAGGGTAAACAATTATAATAAAAATTCAATTACTGACTTCAGCATCACCTGAGAAACTTTGATGTACAAATACTCCTAGATTTTTTCCTTCAATAACTTATTTTAAATGAAATTATATTGGGTAATTAACTTTATAAGATGTCAAGATGTTGTTAAGTTTATGTGAGACTTTTTAACTTATATTTAGTTTAAATTTTATTCATAATTTGGTGGTAATTGTTTACAACAAAAATAGTTTGTTAATTGATATAACATGAAGGCGTAATAAATTAATTATATAATAATGGGTAAAAAATGTTATATGCACAGATACTGATAATATAGATCTTAGTTTGTATTTTATTTCTAACATATATCTTTTCCACCTAAAATTTAGCTCTAAGTAAATTAAAGCAAAAATTATGTCTGTAAGATGTCAAAAAAGTAGTGTTAAATTTATGTTAGGTTCTATATCACATAAAAATCACACAATTTCTACATATTAGACATAGATTTAATAGTTATTATTGAAATAAATCCAAAATAAATAAATATTAAATTTAGGAGGTAAGGAAAATGTTAAAAATGAAGTATAGGTTAATTTCAGCTATAATGGTTTTAGCACCATTGGTAAGTACAGGAGTTACCACGACGGTTCAGGCTAAGCCTGCTAATACAAAATCAGGAATAGTTTATAAAACCAAATACTCTTATGGAAATTTTAAAGCTCAACTTGATAAACTGGTAAAAGCAAGAATTATAAATAATTACCAGGAGTCGAAAATATTGAATGTGTTTAAATCTCAGGGAGATTTTAAAACTGGATTAGACAGGTTGGTAGCAGCTCATATTATAAACAGTTCACAGGAATCAAAAGTGATAGGAATCTTTAACGGTTCAGCTGCTAATGTGAAATCAACTCCTGCAAAGCAAGTGCATGTCAAATAAGTTGATATAGATACAAAATAATATTTACAGAAAAATAGAGGACAAGTAGTTAGTATATAATTAAAATTTCAGATAAATCTATAAATAGAAAGTATTTTATTTATAGATTTATCTATATCAGTAATTAGTTTATAAAAAGTGAGAGGAGAGAGTATAGCTTTTCTCTAACTTTTTATAGATTAATTAAAATTGTGATTTCCACTTGATATTAAAATATCAAGTAAATAAAAATTTGATAATAAATTTCTATTTATCATCATTATCAAAAATACTTTAGTTTGGATTGAGGTGATAAAATTGGCTAAAAGAATATATTTAGTTGAGGATGAAAATAGCTTAAGAATTTTATTACAAAAGTATCTTAAAAATGAAGGATATGATGTAACTACTTTTTCAAATGGTAGTTGTGCAAAGGAAAAAGTACCTGATACACCGGATCTTTGGATATTGGATATAATGCTTCCAGATATAAGTGGTTATGAGCTTATTAAGTGCATAAAGGCAAACAATAAAAATACTCCTGTCATATTTATGTCAGCAAGGAATGAAGAATTTGACAGGGTTGTGGGCTTAGAGCTGGGAAGTGATGATTATTTGTCTAAACCGTTTTTACCAAGAGAATTGGTTATAAGAACTAATAGGCTTCTAAATAGGGTGGTAATCAGTAAAGATAACAGTCCAAAAGATATAATTTTAAAAGTGGGGAGCTACTTTATCAATAAAAATCAAAGAACTGTTTCATTTGAAAATCAAGATATTCAGCTTACAAATAGAGAATTTGAATTGTTAAATTACCTTGCTGAAAATAAGAATAATCTAATATCCAGAGAGCAAATTTTAACAAGTGTATGGGGTATTGATTATTTTGGATCTGATAGGGTAGTGGATGATACTATAAGAAGGCTCAGAAAAAAAGTTAGCGAATTAACTATAGAAACAGTATATGGATATGGATATAAGCTAGTTGATAATGTATGAAGATATTTAAGATAAAATCATTGATGATGAGGATATGGATAACTTTCACAACTACCAGTATTATCATAATATTGTGCATTTCACTTTTATACCTATTTAACTTTAAAACGTTTGATGAGAATATTCATATGAAAGATATGAAAGTAGTTCATGAAATGTTACTCAAAAGTAATAATTTTAAGGAGCCTGTTAGATTTGATAAACTAAGAAATCTTAAAATGGTTAAAAGTTTTGTAGTTAATATAAATAACAGAAATGAAATAACCTATTTGAATAATCTTCCTAATAATATGCCACCTTTGCGTCAAGAAGTTAAAAACGGAAAGAATAAAGCTATTCCTACATATAAAGAAAATGGAAATCAAAGAAAAACTGTAGAACCTCGAGATAATGAAAGGCCTGAAAATAATAAAGATGTACAGTGGATGGTAAGTTATACGAAGCATTTAAAGATTGAAAAGGAATTTAAATCGTACCATAATAATAAAAAGTATTTGATTATTATGAGTCCAATAAAAAACAGCCATAAGGAAAAATTATGTTTAGTAACGTATATGCCGTATTTTACAGATAATAGATTTTTATACTATGCTATTGTTATAGGATTTATATTTATTGTCATAGCTTTTTTCACTTCAAAATTTGTTGCAGTATATATATCAAAACCCCTTAAAAAATTAGAAAACTATACAAAAGAAATAGCAGACAAGAATTGGGTTGAACCTATTAAAATTAGCAGTGATGATGAAATTGGCAAACTTGCCAGGTCAATGAATATCATGCAGAAGAAACTAAAATATGCCGATGAAAACGAGAAGATATTTCTCCAAAGTATATCCCACAGTTTAAAAACAACAGTCATGGTTATTATGAGCCATGCCCAGGCAATTATAGATGGTGTTTATATAGATTCTCCTGAAAGAACAGCAGAAATAATAAAGGATGAGTCAATTGGACTTGAGAAAAAGGTAAAACAGATACTCTATCTCAACACGTTGGAATATACATTGGAGAATAACCTTGAGAGTGAAAAGAATAAAAGCATGGATTTGAGGGATGTTGTCAGTGATATGGTGGATAAGTTTAAAGTAGTCAGTGATGATATTAAATGGGAATTAGAGACAAGCAGCAGCATTATCTTTGCAAATGAGGAAAAAATAAAGGTGTGTCTAGAAAATATACTGGACAATGCGTTGAGGTATGCCGAAAGCATTATAAAAATCAAGTTGAAAAAAGAGGGTGATTTTGCTGTAGTAGAAATATATGATGATGGAAAACATATTGATGAGGACAGTATAAAATTGATATTCAATCATATGTATAAAGATAAGACAGGTAATTTTGGACTGGGCC
>NZ_JAJJPB010000041.1:0-18575 GCF_020908015.1 Clostridium aromativorans | reverse complement strand
GCTCGCCCATGTTGCTTCCGAACAGGGTGTGGTGGCTGCAGAAAATATATCGGGTCAGAATGCAAAGATGGATTACAAGACCGTGCCCTCCTGTGTATATACAAAACCTGAGATAGCTGCCGTAGGGTATACTGAAGAACAGGCCGAAGAAAAAGGAATTGACTACAAAGTAGGTATTTTCCCCATGGGTGCCAATGGGAAAGCCGTGATATCTAAGGAGACGGATGGAATGGTAAAGATAATCTCGGATAGAAAAACAGAAGAAATCATTGGCGTTCACATCATGGCACCCAGGGCCACGGATCTCATAGGGGAAGCTGCACTTGCACTGAGGCTTGAAGCTACTGTAGACGAAATAATTACTACTGTGCACGCCCACCCGACTATAGGTGAAGCTTTCAAGGAAGCTGCACTGGCTTCCCAAAACAGGACCCTTAATTCTGTAAATTAAAATCAAACTGATTTGGAATAATTCTAAGCTTTAATAATTTTTTATTAAGGCTTAGAATTATTTATTAGAGGTGATAAAATTGAAAGTAATTTGTATTGGAGATAGCCTGACCTATGGATACGGACTTAAGAGAAATGAGGTCTGGACAAATGTTCTTGGAAGAAAGCTTGGAGTTGAAGTCATAAACAAGGGTGTATCGGGAGATACTTCAGCGGGTATGCTGTCCAGGCTGTATAACGATGTTATTCTGAGTAGGCCAACGCATGCTGTGATTATGGGGGGAACCAATGATCTTGTCTGGAATTTGGATATAAGGCAAGTTATATCAAATCTGGCAACTATAGCTTTTCAACTTATGCAAAATTGTATAACGCCTGTATTTGGATTATCAGTGCCGATTTGCACTGAACTGGCTAGGAAAAATTGGGGCTTTATGTCTGATTTCAGTAACATAAACAAAAATTTAAAAGTATTGAATGATAAGGTGGTGAAATTTTCCCAAAATTATAGCATACAGGTAGTAGATCTTTATTCTCCTTTTACTGGAAGCAACGGAGAGGGTCAAGAGGAGTACTATATTGACGGGCTTCATTTAAACATTGATGGAAATGTAAAAATGGCAGATATTATTTTCAACATATTGGTTTAATTTTGTGATGGCAGTGATATCCATGGTATAAAATGAAATTTTGAAATTGCTATTGTAATATGATATCAACTGTGATATTATCAAGAACGTAAGTAAATCAGACAATCGCTGCTATAGTATTATAGGAGAGGAAAGTCCGAGCTTCACAGGGCAGGGTGCTGGGTAATGCCCAGTCAGGGTGACCTGAAGGAAAGTGCAACAGAAATATACCACTGCAGGCAGCAGAATATGACAATTTGTCATGCAGTAAGGATGGAAAGGCGAGGTAAGAGCTCACCAGCGCAGGGGTGACTCTGCGGCTGTGTAAACCCCACCTGAAGCAAGATCGAATAGGAAAGTACAAAAAAGTGGCCCGCTTTGCTTTCGGGTAGTATCGCTTGAGCCCATTGGTAACAATGGGCCTAGATAGATGATTGTCTAATACAGAACTCGGCTTATAGATTTACTTACCGCCTGAAAACACTGAGCTTTATGCTTGGTGTTTTTCATTTTGCCACCCATTTGCCACCGTAATCATCCCTGAATTAGTTTTGATATGCTATCCGTGGCCCGTTTTTGCATTTTTTTATTTACGTGGGTTAATGTTGATGACTTAGTTCTACTACAAATTTCAAGAACCTGGTATCCGACAATTAAATATACAAGGATCATTTGCTAAATTCATATATTTATAAAAATATGAATTATATATTTTCAATAGTACTTAGAAAAGTAATAATTTTATTAAATCGTTCCTCTATATTAAACATAGATTAATATAGAGGATTTTTTTCTTAAATCTATTTACAAATGAACCTTAAAAGAGTAATATTATATACATAGAGAAACGCGACATACTATAGAGAAACAAAATATAAATAAAGTTGTGTGCTAATAGTTGTACAACTATCATCTAATAATATTTTTTATAAATTATTATGATTATATTTAATTTCGTTTTATTTATAATTTCACTTTAATGTATATATGAAAGGAAGGAATAGGAAAATGATCAGACTAAAGTTTTATGGATTAGGAGGACAGGGTATAGTAACTGCAGCAAAAATGCTATCAGAGGCCGTATCCTTACATGAAGGTAAATATGCTATTACAGTTCCAGCTTATGGACATGAAAGAAGAGGTGCACCTGTTAATACAAGCATTATAGTAGATGATGAGCCCGTATTATTGAACTCTTTTGTTTATGAACCTGATATTGTATTGGTAGCAGACCATACAATTATTGATAAAAGCATTGATATTTCTGAAGGTATACATGAAAATAGTATATTAGTATTAAATACTGAGGAAGAAAACGTATTAAATGTTTATAAGAAATATAATTTTAAAGAAGTATATTATGTTGATGCAACTAAGATAGCTATGGAAAACATTGGACGAGCTATTCCTAATGGATCTATGTTGGGTGCGTTGGCAGCAATAGGAATAGTTAAAATTGAATCAGTAGAAAAGGCTATTAGAACAACATTTGGTGAGAAAGCAGGTGATAAAAATGCAAAAGCAGCAAGAAACGCTTATGAAAAAATTAAAAAGATGTAGAGTTTATGGACCAGTTGCTTATATATATGCGGCTGCAAATACTGGCAGCTGGAGATTGGAAAGACCAAGGGTTGACTTTAAAGCATGTGTAAAGTGTGGAACTTGTGAAAAATATTGTCCAGCAAATGTAATAGATGTTAAAAAAGATCAGGCTGAATGTGTTCAGATTGATTTTAATTATTGTAAAGGCTGTGGAATTTGTGCAAATGAATGTCCTAAAAAATGTATTAGCATGATACCGGAAAGGAGTGAGGGTTAATGGCTTATAAAATGTTAGATGGAAATGGAGCAGTAGTTGAGGCAATAAAGATGGCAAAAGTTAAAGTAGTGTCTGCATATCCAATAACGCCCCAAAGTACAATAGCGGAAAAATTATCGGAACTTGTAGCATTAGGGGAATTAAAGGCAGAATATGTTCGTGTTGAATCAGAACATACAGCTCTAACTGTTGCAACAACGGCTCAGTTAACAGGAGTAAGGGCAGCTACAGCTACAGCATCGCAAGGATTAGCGCTGATGCATGAAGTAATGGGAATGACATCAGGAATAAGAATTCCACTTGTAATGCCAGTGGTAAATAGGGGGCTTGCAGCGCCATGGACATTATGGGCAGAACATGGAGATGCAATGGCGGAAAGAGATTCTGGATGGATGCAGTTTTATTGCCAAAATGTCCAGGAAGTTTTCGACATAATGTTGATGGCATACAAGGTTGCCGAAAATGAAAATGTATTAACGCCAGCAATGGTATGTTTGGATGGGTTTTTTCTGTCTCACTCAATGCAAAAAATTGATGTGCCAGATGAAAAATTAGTGGATGAATTTATAGGCCCGTATGAAGCTAAAAATTTATATTTAGATCCTAAAGATCCAATGTTTGTATGTAATTTAACAGGATCTGATGAGTTTACAGAAATGAGATATCAGCAAAAAACAGCGATGGATAATGCGTTTGAAGTTATAAGAAAAGTACAAAGAGAATTTGAAGAGAAGTTTGGGAGAAAATTATCAATTGTAGAAGGATATAAAACAGAGGATGCAGAGGTAGTTTTAGTAGCTTTAGGTTCAATGTGTGGTACTGCTAAGTATGTAGTAAATAAATTAAGAAATCAGGGTAAAAAAGTTGGGTTGGCAAAGATAGTGGTATTTAGGCCATTTCCGGCAAAACAGTTGAAAAGGATTTTGTCAGGAAAAAAAGTAGTTGGAGTATTTGATAGAAGTGCTGGATTAGGAAGCCAAGGTGGGCCAGTTTGGAATGAAACCTGTAGTGCAATGAAAAAAGTTAATTGTGATATAAGACATTATATAGGTGGACTTGGGGGAAGAGACGTTTCGACAGATACTATAGAAAAGATATTCAATGAACTTTTAGAAATAAAAGAAGGGAAAAGAGAAAGACATACGGAGTGGATAGATGTTAAGGAAAATGCTATGAATATAAGGCAGGTGGAAAAAAGATGTTAGATATTAAGCATAATTCAAGGGGGTTTGTACCCCACGGAATGAGTGCATGTGCAGGCTGTGGTATGGAATTGGTTATGAGAAATATTTTGGATGTACTAGGAGAAGATACAATAATTATAATACCTCCAGGATGTGCAGCATCATTCTCAGGCTACGGAAAAGAGACAGCAATAAGAATACCGGGATATCAGGGTAACTTAGAAAATACTGCGGCAGGTGCAGTAGGAGTAAGAGCTGCATTAAATGCAATGGGAAACATACATACCACGGTTGTTGGATTTGCGGGTGATGGTGGGACAGTAGATATAGGCCTGCAGTCATTATCTGGTGCTATGGAGAGAAGAGATAGAATACTTTATATATGTTATGATAATGAAGCATATATGAATACAGGTATACAGGCCAGTAGTTCTACACCATATCTTGCAAGTACAACAACCACACCAGCAGGAAAACCAACAGGAAGAAAAGATCTAGTACAAATAGCAATTGCACATGACATTTCTTATGCAGCAACAGCTTCAGTTTGTAATTTGACAGATTTAAAGAAAAAAGTAAAGAAAGCAAAGGAAACAGATGCGATGTCTTTAATACATGTACATGCACCATGTCCTACAGGTTGGAGATATAAACCTGCTAAAACAATAGAGATGGCAAGAGCGGCTGTGCAAACGGGCTGCTGGGTCTTATATGAATATGAAAATGGAAAAGTTACAATAAATTATAAGCCTAAAAAATTAGCTCCTATAGAGACTTATATTGAACCTCAGGGAAGATTTAAAGGTTTAACGATAAAGCAAAAGGAAGAACTTCAAAGATATATTGTTGAATATTATAACAAATATATTAGAAAATTAGAATTCATGGCATAACTGAAAAATAACCAAGTCGGGAGTGCTGTAAAAGCAGTGGCTCCCAACTACAAAATGTGTTTGGTTGCTGAAGGGTAGGTTAAGTATGAAATATAAAATGTTAATAATAAATTTAGGTTCTACATCTACGAAAATTGCCGTTTATAATGATTTAGAAGAAAAGTTTAAAGTATCCATTAAACATTCACAAGATGAACTCTCTAGATTTCATGATATATGGGAACAAAACGATTTTAGAAAAGAAAAAATACTACGCGCCCTAAAAGAAAATGGATATAATTTAAAGGATTTCAACTGCATAGCTTGTAGAGGAGGAAATGTAAAACCAGTTCCTAGCGGAACTTATCTGGTGAATGAAAAAATGTTGGTAGATATACGCAGTGAAAAATATGGAGTACATCCATCAGGCGTTGGTAACATTATAGCATTTGAGCTTGGTAAAACATATGGGATACCTGTAATAACAGCAGATCCTCCTGTAACAGATGAGTTGTGTAGTCTGGCAAAATATTCAGGTATAAAAGAGATTACAAGAATTAGTAGTGGACATGCACTTAATCAAAAAAGAACGGCAAGGAAAATAGCTAATGAACTTGGAAAAAAATATGATGATATGAATCTGATTATTGCACACCTGGGTGGAGGCATTTCGGTAGGAGCTCATGAAAAAGGACGCATGATTGATTTTAACAATGCTTTAGACGGAGATGGGTCATTTTCACCAGAAAGAGCAGGAACTCTTCCAGCAGGTGATCTAATTAGAATGTGTTTTTCAGGAAAATACACTGAAAAAGAGATGATTAAAAAAATAAAAGGAAATGGAGGACTTATGTCCTATCTTGGGACAAACAGTGGCCTGGAAGTTGAAAAAAGAATTAAAAACGGAGATGAATATGCTTTAGAGGTATTTGAGGCAATGGCTTTTCAAGTCTCAAAGGAAATAGGAGCAGCAGCAGCTGTTCTTAAAGGCAAAGTAGATGCTATTGTATTAACTGGTGGCTTAGCTTATTTGAGTAGATTTACGAATTGGATAAAAGAAAGAACGAAATTTATTGCACCTGTATATTTATGTCCTGGAGAAAATGAAATGGTATCACTTGCTGAAAGTGCCTTAAGATATTTAAAGGGTGAAGAAAAAGCAAAGAAGTACTAAAGGAGGAATTAAGATGATAAAAAATCTGAATCATTTAATGGAGCAAGTTGGATTAAAAGAAAAGAAAAAAATTGCCGTAGCTGCAGCAGAAGATTTAGATGTATTAGAAATAGTTGAAAAGGCTACAGAGCTTAAATTAGGACAATTTATACTTGTAGGGGATAAAGAAAAAATAGAAGAAATAGCAACTAAGAATAAAAAAAGAATACGATGTGAAATAATTGATGAGCCTGATAATAAAAAAGCTGCAGAAAAAGCAGTGGAATTTGTAATAAAGGGTGAGGCAGATACAATAATGAAAGGGTTACTGCATACAGGTACATTTTTAAAAGCAGTGTTGAATAAGGAAAAAGGATTGAATGTTGGTAAAATGGTGAGTCAAATATCGCTGTTTGATAAGGAATCTGGAGAAGGATTGCAATTACTTTCGGATTGTGCCATGGCAATACAGCCTAACTTGGATGAAAAAAAGCAAATTATAGAGAATGCCATAGTACTTGCACAAAAAATTGGTTATGAAAAACCAAGAGTTGCATTGATATCTGCACTTGAAATAATAAACTCAGCAATACCAGATACGGTAGAAGCAGCAATACTAAGTAAAATGGGTGACAGAGGTCAAATAAAAAATGCGATAATTGATGGACCTTTTGCATTGGATAATGCAATATCGATGAAAGCGGCAAAACATAAAGGAATTAAAAGTGAAGTTGCGGGGCAGGCAGACATTTTAATAGTACCTAACCTGCAGGTAGGTAATGTTCTGACAAAAGCTCTTACGTATTATGCACATAAGGATGTGGCAGCAGCAGTAATAGGGGCGGGTGTGCCCATTATAATGACTTCAAGGACTGACTCAGTAAAAAATAAATTACTTTCAGTAGCTTTAGCAAGTTATATTTCATAATAAATTACTTAATCCTTAGGTGGAAAGAGCAGTGATTTAATACTTATATATATTTTTTAAATGTATCTAGTAAACGTTTTATATCCATTTATTACTATATTTGTAAATATATATACTAGATAATCTTATAATACTTTTTATATTTTAATGCACTGAATAAAAAAACTATGCTGCACAAGTTCAACAATAGTACTAATTATTTATAAATTTGAAAGGGGAATAAATATGCGAAATATTGATGTAAATAATGTCATTGAAAATAGTAAATTTAACAACTTTTTTTTCATAATTACGGGGTTACTTAGCTTGGTAGTAATATTTGATGGCTATGACATGGGAATTTATGGGGTTACATTGCCTTTGATTATGAAAGAGTTAAGTTTGACTGCAACTCAGGTAGGTTTTTTAGCAAGTGCGGGTATGGTTGGCATGATGATTGGTGCTTTATTTTTTGGATCACTAGCAGATGTTATTGGACGAAAAAAAATTATAATTATAGGGATATTTATTTATTCTGTCTTTAATGGCTTAGTTGGTTTTATACACAGTGCGTTAATTTTTGCAGTACTCCGTTTTATAGCAGGGTTAGGTATGGGTGCCATTACACCAGTTATCGTCAGCCTTGTGTCAGAATATTCACCTAAAGTCAATAGGACTTTAATAATTAGTTTGGTGGTACTTGGAATTCCGATTGGACAACTGCTTGCTTCACTTGCAGGGGTTGCATTTTTGAGCACACAGGGTTGGAGAGTGTTTTATTATGCTACATTTATATCATTAATTGTTATGTTCCTTATAATTTCTCATATCCCTGAATCAATGAAATTTTATGTGGCAAAAGGGAAAACGAATGATATAAAAAAAGCTTTATCTAAAGCCGATCCTCAATTTGTTTTTTCAGATCAAGATGTTTACCGAGTTAGCACATTAAACAGTGAGAAAGCTTCTATAATAAGCTTATTTGAAAAGAAATATGTTAGAAATACAATTCTTATTTGGATAGTTTTCTTCTGTAATTTATATCTGTTTTTTGGCGTATCAACATGGCTTCCTAAGTTAATGACAATTATGGGATATACTTTGACATCAAGCATCGCATTTCTAGGTATTTTTCTTGTGGGATCAATTATTGGTGGAATAGTTTTTGGGATACTTGGAGATAAACTTGGATACAAGGCGCTTCTATCATTGGTCTATATAGCATCTGCTATTTTGGTTAGTCTTCTGAGCTTTAAAACTAATATGGTGTTATTTTATATACTATTGTTCTTAGCTGGTGCTACAGTAAGCTCGGCTCAAAATTTGACTCTTGCAATAGTGCCAGAGTTTTATCCTATATCAATTCGTGGAACGGCGATGGGATGGGGATCAGCAATTTCCCGTTTGGGGAGTGCAGTAGCACCTATAATTATTGGCATATTAGTACAGGTAAACTTCTCTATGCCATTAGTTTTCGAATCATTTATAATTCCAGCCATTATTGGATGTGTAGCAATCTTACTTACCAAAAAGGATTAAAATGTAATTAATATACTTCAACCTAGTTAGCAATGGGGGTAATCAAATTGTAATCTTATCATATTTTATAAGTAAATTTATAAAATCAACTTAATATACGAATATGGTTGGAAAGGACAGATTTGAGAAATTCAGTCTGTTCTTTTGATTTTTAATATAGAAGTAATGTGAATCAAACGTCTTTAAAAATAAATAATATTTATATGAAGATAAGTTTGCATGTTTGAAATCTTATTTATATGTGACTTAAGTAAAAAGAAAAACTAATTATTAAAAGTTAACATTTAAAATAATATTTTTGAAATAAAGTATTTTAAATATAATTGAATATTGACAATTACATGACAAATAGAGCATTTAAAGGCACTGCTCAAAAATGATTTTGATAAAGTTGAATTAAATACGGCTGATAAGATACTGATTCATTTTTACTAGGTTAATGTAGTCTCGTTCTAAATAAAACGCCATGTTTTAGGAGTGATTTATTAATCTATAGTGTATATGCAATATTATGGTATTTCACCCTTGGATAGGGATGTAAGTAACTACTACTATAATGTGAGGAATGACTATAAGATTGATAGAAAATTTAGAAAAAGATTCTATATTGAAGAATTTTAATAGCTAATTTCATATTTAAAATATTTCCTTGAAGAAGATTCTAATTTTGCAGTGACTGATACAAAAAAGTTTATTAACTATGCCTAAAGTGAAAATATGAAGATGGAGCAATCATAATTAATTAGAATTTAGTGATACATTAAAAAAGTACCCCTTTTATAGTATTTATTTAGAAAAAAATTGATATTAATGATAAAATATATTTTATACTATATATAGCATGAATTTTATATGGTTTAATATATGAAAAGGGTGATTTAATGAATAAAGATAAGTATTTATTAAGTTCAGTAGCAAATACTTTGGAAATATTAGATTTATTAAGCAAATATGAGGAATTAGGAGTTGCAGAAATTAGTAAGAAGTTGAACATGGGAAGAGCAAGTGTTTTTAGAATGCTTTATACATTAGAAAAAAAGGAATTTGTGCATAAGATGTCAAATGCAAAGTATAGATTAGGTATAAAATTTGCACATTATGGATCAATTGTATTGGAAAGACAGGGCGATTTTTTTGTAGCAAAACCTTTTTTACAGAAGTTAAGAGATAAGCATAATCAAACAACCCATTTAGCAATTTTGGATGATGATTACAATATTATTTTTATGGATAAGGAGTTAAGCAAATCTGCTATTCAAATGACATCAAAGATAGGTGCAAAGTTACCGTCATATGTTACTGCAACAGGTAAAGTATTGTTAGCAAGTCGACTTGACAAGGATTTGGAAAAAATAAAGTCCCTTAATTTAGTAAAAATGACTGATGCTACTATTACTGATAATGATAAATTAATTGAAGAATTGAAAAAGATTAAAGTACAGGGATATGGGGCAGATTTGGAAGAAAGTGAAATTGGACTAGTATGCTATGCTGCTCCAATAAAAGATATTACTGGAAAAGTTATTGCAGCTATAAGTATTTCAGGTGCATCTACAGCAATGGTACGTAATAAGGATGAGCTAGTTGAATCTGTAAAACAAACAGCCGAAGAGATTTCAAAAGCAATGGGGTATAATGGCTGAATATATTTGATTTTTAAAGTTTTGGTTATGATAATTTTTTAGAATTATTGGAAAATTTATGTAAAAATTTGGATGAAGTTGTGAAAGGAAGCCATTAAAATTCATATGCAATGTAATGCTTTTTTAGTTATAAATACTTAGTTAAGTATTTGACTATACTAACTATTAAGAGAAATTTGACTATTTATATTCTATTAGGGAGTGTCTGAAAACTAAATATTGCACAAAAACCGAGTTTTAGATAAAATAAAAGAAAAAACTTGGGAGTTGTAAATATGGCACAAAAGCGTTATGAAATATCAGATGAACAATGGGAGCAAATAAAGGATTTGTTTCCAATTGCAAAAACTGGACGGCCTCCAAAAAATAATCGAATTATGTTTAATGCAATCTTATGGATTGCACAAAGCGGAGCACCTTGGCGTGACCTGCCAGAACGTTTTGGATCATGGAAAACTGTGTACAGCCGTTTTTGCAAGTGGCGTGATACTGGGACCTTGTTAGCCATTTTTAAACAGTTGAATTCTAATGCAGATTATGAGAATCTCAGTATTGACTCTACTTGTATAAAAGCCCACCAGCATAGTTCTGGTGCTAAAAAGGGGCTGTAAACAGTGAAACAAAACAGCATATTGGATTAAGCCGCGGTGGACATACTACAAAAATTCATACTATTGTTGACGGCCTTGGTAATCCAGTATATTTTAAGTTATCACCTGGTAATTTACATGACAGTACACAAGCTGTAGATGTTCTTTCCAATATTGATATAAAAGGTAGCAATATTTTAGCTGACAAGGCATATGGTACAAATGAAATCAGAGAATATATTACTTCAAAAGAGGCCTCATATACTATTCCACCAAAATCCAATGCAAAGAATCCGTGGGATTGTGACTGGTGGTTGTATAAAGAACGTCACTTAGTCGAATGCTTCTTTAATAAAATCAAACACTTTAGAAGAATTGCAACTCGATATGACAAACTTGCTTCTTCTTTTCTCGCTTTTGTTTACATTGCCTCTATCTTCATTTTGTCTAAATAGGCTATTGCTATATTGTTTTCAGACACACCCTAGTTGAATTTCTATTTTTCAGTCATATAAAATATATGTAGTGTTAAACGTTAAAATAAATTGATTAGTTGTAGCAAAGTTTTGAAATTTACTATATCTAAAACTTCAGATTTAATAATAATCTTTACGATTATAAATAGAAAGGTATCAGGTCAGAGATATCTTTTTATTTACTTTTATACATATAACAAGCAATTATTATTTTCATATATTATATTGTTAGTTAGGTTAATAATACAAGTATATTTTCTTTCACAACAAAACCTTATTGTTGTAAATATACAAAATATATGTTATAGTTATATCATATAAAGAAACATAAATTCTTTATATGATATAACTGATTTTATAGCTTTATAATAAGACTGAAAAATAGATTATCAATATGAAATTAAAGGAGTAATTTTAATGAACTTAGAACATGAAAAAGTAAAAATAGTGGATTTGCGTTCCGCGCTAAAGGTATTAAAATCGATACCAGGACAGTTAATTGAAACTAATGAGCCAGTAGATCCTCATGCTGAATTATCGGGAGTTTATCGCTATGTGGGAGCTGGTGGAACAGTAATGCGTCCTACACAAATTGGGCCAGCAATGATTTTTAACAAAATAAAGGGATTAGAAAATGCTAGAGTTGTTATTGGAGTATTGGCCAGCCGTGAAAGGGTAGCTTTAATGCTTAATACAAGATCGGAACATCTTGGCTTTCTTCTAAATGAAGCAGTTATCCATCCTATTGAGCCTATAATAGTTTCAAAAAATAGGGCTCCTTGTCAGGAGGTTGTACATTATGCAAATGAGCCAGATTTTGATATAAGAAAACTAATACCTGCTCCAACAAATACAGAAGAGGATGCAGGTCCATATATTACTATGGGCATGTGTTATGCTTCTGATCCAGAAACAGGTAAATCGGATATTACAATACATCGTTTATGTTTACAAGGTAAAGATGAAATTTCCATGTACCTTGTACCAGGAGCTCGTCATATAGGGGTTTTTCAGCAAAAAGCAGAAGATGATGGAAAATCTTTGCCAATTTCTATTAGTATAGGAGTTGATCCTGCTGTTGAAATTGCTGCATGTTTTGAGCCACCTACTACACCGATTGGTTATAATGAATTATGTGCTGCTGGAAGTATTAGAAGTAAAGCAGTTGAATTGGTTCAATGTCTAACAATAAATGAAAAGGCAATTGCAAATGCAGAGTATGTTATAGAGGGAGAATTAATTCCTAGTGTACGTGTGAGGGAAGATAAAAACACACATACAGGTAAAGCCATGCCGGAATTTCCAGGTTATACAGGTTCAGCTTGTGATGAAGTACCTATTATTAGAGTAAAGGCTGTTACCCATCGTATAAATCCAATTATGCAAACATGTATTGGACCGAGTGAAGAACATGTCAATATGGCAGGTATACCCACAGAAGCAAGTATACTACAAATGGTGGAAAAAGCTATGCCTGGTCGATTATTAAATGTCTATGCACATTCAGCAGGAGGTGGTAAATATATGGCTATTCTGCAATTCAAAAAAAGTCAGCAAAGTGATGAAGGACGTCAAAGGCAAGCTGCTTTATTGGCCTTCTCGGCATTTTCTGAACTTAAGCATGTAATTATAGTAGATGAAGATGTAAATCCTTTTGACAGTAATGATGTGTTATGGGCATTAAATACCCGTTATCAAGGAGACATGGATACAATATTTATACCCGGTGTACGGTGTCATCCATTAGATCCCTCCCAGACCATTGAATACAATCCATTGCTTCTGAATAAGGGGATTTCCTGTAAGGTAATTTTTGATTGTACGGTTCCATTCCACTTGAAGGATCGTTTTAAAAGAGCTAAATTTAAGGATGTAGATCCTAGTCGTTTTGTTCCACAAATGTTCAAAAAAGAATATGGTGAATATGATACAAGTAAATAAAAAATTTAATAAAATACAATTAAAACTTGTAGCATATGAAATGGGAAAAGATGTGTGCATAATTTTGACGGGAGGAAAGTCACATCTTGGCTCTATAACAATAGGTGTTGAAGGGATAAATAAAGAAACATTTATAGTTGGAAAACATAAAGAGTACATTATAACAGAAAAGTTGGGTGAAATGCTAAAGAATAGATATTGTGGTAACTTTGTAATATGTTGTGGTATACATATAGATAATATTACAGAAAAAGAGATAGAAGATATTATCAATTTATCTTGTAAAATGATGGAGAAAGTATGTGTCAAGTTAAAAATAGGATAAAAAATCAAGGTGGAAGATTCTGTAATAATTAATTTTAGGAGATGAAATAAATAGTGGAGATTGCAATTGGGGTTACAGGTGCTACAGGAAGTATTTATGCGGTAAAATTGCTTGAGGAGTTAAAAAATATCAGAGGAGCAAATGTTCATCTTATTATGAGTCAATGGGCTAAAAAGAACTTAAAATTAGAAACTAATTATTCGTTAGAATATGTTGAAAATTTGGCAGGCTCTGTATATGATAACAAGGATTTGGGAGCGAAAATATCCAGTGGATCATTTATTTTAGATGAAATGGTAATTGTTCCTTGCAGTATGAAAACTCTTAGTTCAATTTCCAATGGTTATGATGATAATTTAATTTCAAGAACGGCAGGGGTAATGATAAAAGAAGGTAGAAGACTAATATTATGCCCAAGGGAAACCCCACTGAGTTTCATACATTTGGAAAACATGCTTAAGTTATCGAAAATTGGAGTAAGGATAATTCCTCCAATGCCAGCTTTTTATAATAATCCACAAAATATAGAAGACTTGGTAAGTCAGCATGTAATGAAAATACTTGATCAATTTAGAATTATGTATGATAAGGTTCAAAGGTGGAACGGACAGAATAATAATGATGGTCTAGTATAATTAAAATAGGATAGTTTATTTAAAAAGTGAGGGAGTGTAGTGAAACTATTTTTTTATGCATTGAAAAAAATCAGTCTGTACTGGGAAGAATGGAATGTTTATAACTAATAATGGATATTATTCTCATAGTAAGAATATAACAAGTTCGGAGATATTATCAATGTAAAGAAATAAAATAAATTTTTTGAAGTACCTAGCTTCGATTCTTTGTGTTTACTTTATTGACTTTAGCTCCGGAAAAATATATGGTTATTTTAGAGACTTTAAAGAGATGGGACTGAATGTTTACAAATAGTTTATCAATGTGACATTAGAATGTAACAAGTATAATATATACTTATAAATAAGTAGTTCTTAAGTATTGTCCTCTTTAAAAATAATTATAAGTGTAAATTAGTGCCTGTGGTTGCAGGGCACGATAAACTTAAATGCAACCGCAAATAGATCTCCTTTATTATTGTTATGTAAGCACCTGTTTTATAGGGTGCTTATTTTGCGTAGTAAAAAATGTGATATAATATAAAAACTCAATAGAATGTCCTTCAAAATATTTGCAAAAATCGTATATAAATATAAAACATACAATGTTATTGATTTACGAAGAGAGGAAATTAGTGATGGACAAAGACGAAAAAACTAAATATAGTGTATCTGAAATGATACAAAAATTGGAGAAAAATTCTGATTTATTATTTGTAGATAAAAGTGGAAATGCTTTTGGTGTAGGAGAATACGGATATTTAGAAGTATCGGATATTCAGAGAATTAATATCAATGATAAGAGCTGGAAACTTGTTAAAAAAGTAATTAGCTTCAATGATGCACTTACTGAATTTAATGATCTCAATAGAGATATATATTGCAAATATGGTGGTTCATTAATGCATTATCATACCAATGATATTGATGAGTCACATTATTTGGTAAACGATAAGAATGATCCTATAAGTTCAGATGAAATATTAAATGGAACTTGGTATGTAGGTTATTCAAATAGAAGGTAAATTTTATAGAATAAGCATCCGTCATTTAGGGTGCTTATTTTGTATTTTGCATAGAGAGAAGAATGAATTAAATAGAGATTGCCAGGATATTATAGTATAAGGGTTTAATTCTACTGTATATCAAAATGTTAGTAAAACTTAAGAGGAGGTGTAAAAAGTGATATGGGATACAGTTATTCCAACTTAAAAAAGGATTTAATTTTAATATTTGTAATGGGTGCTTTATACATGGTGCTTGAAGGGCTATGGAGGGGATGGACTCATATAAGTATGCTGGTAGTAGGAGGTTTAAGTGCTTTTTTAATAGGAAGACTTAATGAACGCCCTAAATTCTATGCCAGGAAAATGTGGCAGGAATGTGTTATAGGCACTTTTATAGTTCTTGTATTGGAATTTGTAAGCGGTATACTCCTTAACATATGGTTAAAACTTGATGTATGGAATTATTCAGGCAGCTGGGGCAATCTATATGGGCAGATATGCGTACCGTGTGCATTATTGTGGTTTACACTGATGCCGCTTTGTATATATGTAGATGACTATTTGAGATATAAGCTGTTTGAAGAGGAAAGGCCCGCAGGGTTATTAAAAAATTATAAAGATCTATTTACGGGTAATTAGAAGCATTTTATATATCGAGCATTTAAGATATTGCATATTGTGCTATAATAAGATAGAAATTCTAGCGAAGAGCTGGGATTATGTTTTAAAAAACAAATAGTATGGTAGATTTAAATTTTAGGAAAGGTTGTAATATACGTATGAATCCAATAGCTTTTTCCATTAATGGTTTTCAAATAAGATGGTATGGAATTATAATAGCATTAGGAATGCTGACGGCTATTTTGCTGGCCAATTCAAATTGCAAGTATAAAAAATATAATTTTGATGTTTTGATAGATGTATTTTTAGTATCTTTTCCTTTTGCCATAGTGGGTGCCAGGGCCTATTATGTTATTTTCCGATTTCCGTATTATAAGGATAATCTCATTGATATGATAAATATAAGGCAGGGTGGACTTGCAATTCATGGTGGGCTTATATTTGGTATACTGGCAGCCTATATATTCAGCAGATATAAAAAATTAAATTTTATAAAGATAATGGATTTTGTGGCCCCATCTATAGTACTTGCCCAGGCAATAGGCAGGTGGGGTAATTTTTTTAACAGTGAAGCCCATGGGGGTCCTGTTAGTTATGAATTTATAAGCAAGTTTCCACTTTTTATACAAAGGGGAATGTATATAGATGGTACATATTATCACCCTACATTTTTATATGAGTCCATTTGGGATTTATTTGTTTGTGTTGTTTTAATTTATATATTGAGAAAAAGGTATAAAAAGGGAGCTGTAATATCAGCTTATATTGGGCTATATTCTCTAGGAAGGTTTTTTATAGAAGGACTGAGGACAGACAGTTTGATGTGGGGAAATATAAGAGTTGCCCAGTTGGTTAGCCTGATGGGAATTATATTCGGGGTGATTTATTTTGTGTATATAAGAGTTGAAAAAAACAAGGGTATATCTTGATATAGGTTATAAAAAAAAGGTTGAATAAGCCTTTTTTTTAGTTCGTAATGAATATCAAGGTGACATTATCACAAGTTAATAACAGTAATTATATATAGATTGTTTACTAGTATAAGTTAAATGTATTATAATTAATTATAGAATAGAAATAAACTATAAAGATTTCATATAGGATTAGAAAACTGATCAATCTCAACATTTCAATAAAAAATTTGATAACGTATCCAATAATTCTTATCTACTGAATGCTTAAAATTTAAGCTGACCAATAATTGTGTATTCACAATTAACTTATATTTTTTGTGAAGGGAGGAATTAATTTGAAAAGTAATTTTCCCAATTTAGACTATATAATTAATGTAAATAATTTTCAAAAGATTCAAGATGCTATATCAAAAGTGGTGGAGACGTCCCTACTGACTGTTGATTATAAAGGGACGCCTGTTACGAAGCATAGTAATTGTAGTGATTTCTGTAAAATCATAAGAACTAACTGTATTTACTCCAAATTGTGTGAAAAGTGTGATTCAAGAGGAGGGTTAGAAGCGGCCAGGCTGCAGCATCCTTATGTGTATATATGTCATATGGGACTATTGGTTTTTGCCATACCTGTAATTGTAGATGGTCAATATTTAGGGGCATTGGTGGGTGGTCAGATTTTAATTAAAGAGGATTGCCGAAAGAAAGATCTTGAACGGATATTTGAAGATAAGTTCACAAAAGCAAAGTTGTTTGATAAAAAAGAAATTGAGGAAGCGTATAAAAAAATTCGAGTAGTTTCACTGGATAGGATTAAATCAGTTGCCAATATGATATTTCTTATCAGTAACTATATAGTAGAGGAAGCCCTATTAAAAATAAAATTAAACGAGATGAATGAAGAGATATTAATGACAAGCAGAAATAAAAATGTAGAAGAAGTTTTACTAAAAACAAAATTAAATGAAATGAGTCAAATAATATCAATGACAAGTAGAGATGAAAATATGAAAAATGTAAACATAACACAGGGAAAAGAACCTGATAAAGTATATAGTTTAATTGATACTATTAATAAGGGAATTTATAACAAGAGCTTTGAAATAAAAGAACAGAAGAACAATATAATTTTGAGGCCAGCTTTAGAATACATTCAAAATAACTATTATCATAGCATTAGTCTAGATGAAATGGCATCTTTATGTAATATTAGTTCCAGCTATTTCAGCAAACTTTTTAAAAAAATGACCGGTGAGAATTTTTCCAACTATATAAGTAAATTGAGAATGAAAAAGGCAAAAGAGCTGCTTGAAACTTCTGATATTTCCATTAAAAATCTTTCTATAGATTTGGGTTTTGAAGATTGTGGATATTTTGTAAAAGTATTTAAAAAAATAGTGGGTGTTACACCCTCTTCATATAGACTACAACATAAGTTTAAACACAATGAAGTACAATAAATAGATGCATTTAGTACAAAAAAATACAATTGCTGAAAAAAAGTAAACGTTTTATTGCATCAAGATTACAGAATAATTCAATGAATATTGTCTGCCAATTTACTATAATTTAAGTATAGACTAACTGATAAGTAAAGGGAATTTCTAATTTGTCAAGTTAATGAGACAGAGTATAAAGTCAGAGGCTTTATACCCATTTTTGTTTTAAAAGGAGAGTCATCGATGGCAGAAAAATTCATTTACAAATAGATATGAGGGAGGTATAAGATGGAACATATATATGATTGCATAATAATTGGAGGAGGGCCAGCAGGTCTATCGGCAGGTCTCTATGCAGCAAGATCTAAAATGGACACTTTGCTGATAGAGAGGGCAAAATATGGAGGACAGATAACTACAACGGATGAACTCGAGAATTATCCAGGTTCCATTGAGAA
>NZ_JAJJPB010000040.1:0-19252 GCF_020908015.1 Clostridium aromativorans | reverse complement strand
AGTAAAAATCTGCTGAAATTAGCCATATAATTTTGGTAATACACTGAGGTTGGTTCGACCTTTAGAGCTTAGGTAAACTTGTTCCGTTAGGAATATTGACTAAGAAGCCATCCACTTCTATAAGTGGTGGTAGTTCACTTAATTTCTAAATCAAGATGGCTACTGTAAATTTATACCCATTGCTGTGAACATTTTTATCTGAGCTAATTCTTTCTGTGACAAGTTAATTAGTTGATAGGATTTTGAATTTCCGGTTTTAGCCCAGAGGGCAAAATGCTCACAATTATTTTGCAAAAGACTATAGCTCTTTTCTCCAAGTCTTGTCCTTGCTCTTCTTACAGTTTCCTCAGAGCTGAATTCAACATTGCTCTTTACATTTAAGATAAAATAGTTTCCAGGCTTAAAATAAGGAGCCATATTTGTTTCCTGTATTTTTGCATCTTTTGCATTACCTGTACTGCTGCAGTAGTGAATAACTTTATTGTTGCCAATATATATCCCATAATGATTATATCTGTATCCCATGAAATTATCGGTGGTTCCTATTATATCTCCATATTTGGGTATTCTTGAAACTTTTGACAGTGCAGATAAATTGTCTGATTTTACATTAAAGCGCAATCTTTTTTTGCTTTTTAACTCATAATTTTTGAAATGTAAGTTCGGAGATAAAGTAACATAAATTTTACTGCCTTCTGTAAATCCGTCTATAGGTGGATTTATAAGTAAAGTTCTGCCGTCAGCACTGGGAAAGATATATGCATCTATGGTATCGTTGCCCTTATATTTTACGGATATGTTTTTTAAAGTGGAATTATCCCACAGGATTTTAGCTTCCAGTGGTATCTGGATTTCACTGTATTTGTAAATGTCCTTTGACTTGTTTTGAGATATATAAATACAGCAGAAAAAAAGTGCAAATGCAATTATTATAAATATTGATATTGATTTTATAAAAAAGTATTTTTTCATTTAAAACACCCTGCTTTGTATCTTAATTATCTTTTTTAGGGAACCAGCCTTTAGATACTCTCTTCTTCTGTTTAAACAACTCCAATATACTCCAAAAAGAAGTAACCCCTAAAATGCCTAAAAGGCCGGATATCAGGGCATTTTCATTCAATAGAGAAAAGATTATGCTTATACATCCCAGCAATAAAAATAAAGGCCATATTTTTATTCCAAAATAATATTCGCCCTTTATTACGATTACGTGGCCGATGCCTGTTAAAACCAATACAAAAATGCCGGTAATAAGTCCATAGTAATTAAGCATGTAATCACCCCCTGTAGAAATTTAGAGTCTTAATTCTATTTTAATATAATATCATTATATCTTTTTTATGTGTATTTTACTATTTTGAAACCAAATAGATGTCATAGATTTTATATGATATAATAATCGTGGCACCTTTAATTCGAAATAATGGGATCATATGGTCGATGATTATTTTGAATTAGCCGGTACTATTAATTTTACTTTATTTCTTATAAAATTTTTTTGACTGTAATCTATATAGACATTAGCATAGATGTCATTTACAGAGTTTGGTATTATCCAGTTACCCTTTAATTTTTTTATTTTATATTCTGCTATTCTTTCATATTTAGGTTTTTCTTTGTCAGTAGATACAATTTCTACAGATTTACTATTAAAATTTTGTAAACTTTGATTTCCATTGTCATCTATGTTCACTAAACAGCTTTTAGCATTTCCGTTTAATACTTCCTTTATGTAGCTATTTTTATTTGAGGATGAAATCGGAGTTAAATTTTTACTTTCGAGAATTTTATCTACAGTACCTGTTTCTTTGGGCGCAAATATCCATATCAAAAGTGGAACGATGAATAGTACAAATATAGCTGTTAAACACATAGTCGTTATATTTACAATCATCCTCTTTATCCAATACTGTAATATTTTTTTTTCACTGTAATTTTTATTTGCTATTTTTTTATTCTGTTTATAGAATAATTTTATTCCAACCAGTACAGCTAAAAATCCTGATATGTATAAGAAAAAAAGCATAGTTAATCTCTCCTAATTATAAACTTCATATAGATTTTATCAAAAAAAATCAAAAAAATATATATTTAAATTCATAAAATTTTTAGATATTATAAATTTATAGCAGATAGTAAAGTGCTTGTAAAAAATTAAATTCTATAGAGGGAGGTATTATAAATTTGAGATGTTAAAAATAACAGGGATTGTAATTTTAACAATTTTAGCCCTTTTAACTTTAACTATAGTATGTAATACAAAATACAAAATAGAAGTTATACTCGAAAAAAGTAAATTTAAATATAGTTTTAAAATTGATTTGCTTTTAGGTGTAATTTCTATAATAGGGATGGGAAAGGGAAAGAATATGGAATTGTTTATAAAGATATTGTTTGCAAAAAAAAGAATATCTAATAACTTTAAGAAATATAAGCCTCATAAGACCGATAATACTGAGTTTCTGCACAATGTTTTGAATAAAATTAGAAGAAATTACTCATATAAAAAATTTATAAAAAAAATTATACTTATAATTAAGTCTAAATATGTTAAAATAGAGGGGAACTATGGTTTAGAGGATCCTTATATCACTGGAATATTAGGAGGGATTTTTGCTATAATTAAAAATATAATGCCAAAAAAATCTATAAATATGAAACCGGATTTTTTTGACGATGTTTTTAACGTAAATGTAGAAATTAAAGGAAGCTTAAAAGTTATATCTTTTATTTTTATAATGTTTAGAGTTCTTATGGCTGATTTTATGAAAAAAAGGTTTCATAGGAGATATAGAGCAGAGAGAGTCGGATATGAAAAAACCAGTGAAGTGAAGTCAGCTGATATTTGATATTAAGGAGGTATTAACATGGATATTAAGGAAAATACGGAGATGCTATTTTCAAAATTGGAAAATTTTTTAAAGACAGAAACAGTTGTTGGTAAACCCATAAATGTAGGAGATATAACTTTGGTGCCATTTATAACTGTTAATTTTGGATGTGCTGCTGGAGGAGGAGAGGATACAGCTGGAGATAAAGATAAAAAGGAAGGTTCTGGATCAGGTATGGGTGCGGGTGCAAAGATAACTGCAGATGCTGTGCTTGTTATAAAAGAGGATAATGTTAAATTAATTCCCATTAAAAATAAGGACAGTTTAGACAAGATAATAGAGTTGGTTCCTGATATAATTAAGAAAATGGGAATAAAGAAAAACAAAAATAAAGAGGAAGAACAGTGAGAATAAATAACTTATAGTATTGAATTAAGATATATTTCGAGAATTTCTTTTAAATGTAAATTTTAATTTTGTTTCTGAGATAAATACGGATAAAAATATGATGCTGCAACCTATTATCATATTCAATGTAAATACTTCATTCAAAAATATCATGGATATAATCGCGCCAAATACAGATTCTAGTGAAAGTAATATTCCCACATGATTGGGATTGGTATATTTTTGAGCTATGTTTTGAATTAAAAATCCTATCATGGTGCTAAAGACTACTAGGTAAAAAATAGGGAATAAAGCACTATCATGTATTCCTGAAAAACTTGGTTCAAAAATAATTGCAAATAGAAGAGAAAATATACCGGCAAACATCATCTGTACTACAGATAGTATTATCGGATTGGATTTTCTTGTAAAACAAGCTATGGAAATTATATGTGATGCAAATAAAACAGCTGATAAGAGTGTCAGCCAGTCTCCAATATTTATATTGAGCTGCATATTTGATTTAAAACTCAGTATTCCTATGCCAATAAGGGAAATTATGGCTGAAATTATAGCTCTATGAGTAGGTTTTGTCTTGAATACAGCCCAGTATAAAAAGGGAAGTATAATTACATAAACTGAAGTTAAAAAAGATTGCTTGCTGGCAGTTGTATAGTTAAGTCCTACTGTCTGGGCAGTGTAAGCCAAAAACAAGAATATGCCTATTATAAAACCCCGAGTTATATCTTCTAGAGTTATTTTCATCATTATTTTGAAAAAAATAACTGAAATTAAAATTCCAGCACATAAAAATCGTATGGCCATCATATATAATGGAGTTATGCTATTTAGAGCATCTTTTGTAGCAGCATAGCCTCCACCCCATAGCATAGCGGCCAGCAATAAAAATAAATCTGCTATAAATTTTTTTCTGCTTTTATGAGTTTCCATAATTTAATACCTCTATGTTTTGTATGATGTGTTTAATTCTGAGATCATCAAATATATTGTAGTGATATTTACGTTTATTGTCAAATAATTTCAATTTGGAAAGAACTCAACAAATTAATTAGTGTGGTTTATTAGTATTATGTAGTATTTAGCATACAGAGGAGGGCATTTATGTATAAACTAGTATCAATGGACATGGATGGGACTTTATTGAATGAAAATCATGTTTTGAGCAAGAGGACTATAGAAGTAGTAAAGAAAATACAAACATTGGGAATAAAAGTGATCTTAGTTTCAGGAAGGGAATTTAACGGGTTGAAAAATTTTTCAAATGAATTGGGACTGGAAGACTTTGTAATATGTTTAAATGGGGCAAATCTATATAGAAAAAGTAAATTGATTTTAGGAGAACCCATTGAAAATAAAATATGTAGTAGAATTATACATATGTCCGAAAAAAACAATATATATTGCATATTGTTTGATGAAGCAAAGGTCTATATAGAAAAAATAACTGATTATATGAACCTTAATGATTATATAGCTCATTGGAATGAAGTGGGAAAACTGTCTTCATTTTTTAGCAGTCAACCTATGTACAAAATAGTTCTTGTTGAGGATAGAGCAAAACTTTTGACAATAAGAGAGGAAATCTTAGATGAGTTTGGAAATAAGATAAATGCTAATTTTTCACTTCCAAATTATTTAGAAATATTCAACAAAAAGGTAGACAAGGGAAAAATGCTTAAGAGGGTTGCAGAGGATTATGGCATAAATCGAGAGGAGATATTATCCATAGGAGATTGGGATAATGATATCTCCATGATAAATTATGCGGGATTCGGAATAGCAATGGATAATGGTTCTGATGGATTGAAGGCAGCTGCAGATTATATAACTAAAAGCAACAGAGAAGATGGAGCAGCCTATGCTTTGGAAAAATTTATATTAAATAAAGTGTGAAAATAAATAAGAACACAGACATCCAGGCTTGGAAAGGAGATGCTATAGATGAACGATAAAAATCTAAATTTTAATATTAAAATACTGGCTTTCACGGCAATTTTAATTACAGCGTACTTTTTTATAGACAAGTTGGAGATACTTGTACTTATACCCTGCTTGTTGTGTATATATGATGGTATTTACATATTTCTCAAGGTTAAAAATAGAGATGGGCTTAAAGTGATATTCTTTCTGGGTACTGTTTTGGCATTGATTTTTATGGTTCATATCATAGTAGTCTATAGCATGTCTGATCCAGTTCCTATAATCCTCATATTTATTATGACCAATTTATTTTTCTTTTATAATTTAATACTGTATTTTTTTAATAAATATGGTAAGTTAAGTATTGTACTTATACTTTTAGGATGGATTATATGTGATAGTATTCCGATACTCATGGTATTGGTTTTATCTGCAGGACTTTCCAGTTGATAATATGATTCTATGTTTAGAGATTATAGTGAAGAGTTAATAGTAGATGAAGATTTTCGATGATGACTAAAATCTACTAATCTACCATTAACTCTTAATTTTAAACTTTTAACTTGGGAAAGCTTGTAATTACTAGAGTTTTTGGCCTAAAAATTGATTGTTAAGCTAAAAATAAATAAAAGTTATTTTTTATTTTTAATTATTTTTTTTAAAGTATCTATTAATATATCAACTTCATTGTAGGTATTGTATAAGCCAAAACTTAATCTAACAATACCGGGACGAAAATTATTGAAGTGAGTTTTGAAATAGTTTATTTCCTCAGGGGAAAGTTCCAGTAGTCTTTGAACATAAGGATGAGCACAGAAGCAGCCGCTTCTTACAGAAATACCGGATAAATCTGACAATAGTTTTGCAGTGGTTTCATGATGCAGTCCCTTTATATTGAAGGGAAGAATAGCAACTTTATCACAGCCAGGATTTGTATCACCGTATATGGTGATATCCGGCAGCTGCAGCATTTTATTTAAAGTATAGTTGTATATGTCACTTTCTCTTTTATCTATAGAATTTAACGATAATTTATTCAATACTTTGATTGAAGAGACAAGGGCTGTAACTCCAAGCACATTGGGAGTTCCTGCCTCATTTTTTCCTGGAGGATCATCCCAAAGTACGGAATTGTCTGTTACTACCTTTATTGTGCCACCTCCGCTGTATTCTGGTGGTGCGTTGCTGAAAGTATTTTTTGGACCTATGAGTACGCCTATTCCAAAAGGAGCGTACATTTTATGAGCGGAAAAAGCTAAGTAGTCAATAGATTCTTCCTTTGACTTTTGCTGCATATATATGGGATAATGAGGTACAAGCTGCGCTCCATCGACTAAGATTTCAGCTCCATAGTGGTGAGCAATTTTGGCTATCGTATATATTGGGTTCTTGTATCCGGTAACATTAGATGCACCAGTTACACATACGAGTTTTACTTTACCGTGGTGTTTTTTTAGTTTATATTTAAGATCTGACAGCTTTAATTTGCCAAGCTCGTCCACTTCAACATAATCCATTTTAAATTTGCTTCTCCAGGGTAGATCATTGGAATGATGTTCCATTCTGGTAGATAGTATAATTGAATTTTTGTATAAATTATTGAATATATAGGATAGTTTATTGATAGCTCCTGTGGTGTTATTTACATAAATTACTGTATTTTTTTGAGGATCGCAGTGCACAAAGTTACAGACGATATCTCTTGACATTTCGTAGGCATCAGAAGATAATTTAGATTTAAAACCATTTCCTCTATGGATAGAGGAATAATAGGGTAAGAAACTATTTATTTTTTCTATAACATAATTAAATGGTGGAGTAGTGGCGGCATTATCAAAATTTATAGCAGGTACGAGTTTCCCGTTCTTTAAGGGGATTTTTGTATCTACACCGGTTATTAGGTCTCTATAATCAAAAAATGTTTCTGAATGAGACATATTAAAATCACTTCCTGTTAATCTTAATGTAGTTTGAGTTTAATTGTATAAATATAAAAAATATACTTTTGTATTTATTTATATTATGTATTTGTAATTGTAAATGTACCAAAATAGTCATGCTTTTATAATAGAATATTCACACCTATATTATATTTTGATAAGATATAGGTGTAATATATAAGTGCATAGAAAAGAGTAAAGTTGTATTTGTAAGTGGGGGAGAAAGTGGGCATGAACCGGCTCATGCAGGATATGTTGGAAAGGTTTAAAGTAATGTAAATATGTAGGGAGATAGACGTATTATGAGTGTAAATGGAAAGCAGGTAAAAGAAATAATAAATTCTATAGCAGCAGTTATAAGCGAGAATAAAGACTATCTGACTAAATTAGATGCAGATATAGGAGACGGAGATCATGGTTTAAATTTAGATAGGGGGTTTACAGCTGTAAGAGAAAAGTTAAAGGAAGAGGATGAAAGCGATATAGGCAATATTTTAAGAGTTGTTGGTGTGACATTGCTTTCGAAGGTTGGAGGAGCTTCGGGTTCACTTTATGGTACGGCCTTTATGAAAGCGGCAGTATCAGTAAAGGGAAAAAATGCTGTTGATGTGAATGATTTTCTTATTATGCTTAAAGATGCATTGAGTGAGATTAAAGTGAGGGGAAAGGCAAATATGGGAGATAAAACTATGGTAGATTCCATGGAATTAGCAGTAAATTCCCTTGAGAATTCATTAAATCAAAAATTAAATACTGTAGAGGCACTTAAAAATGCAAAAGATGAAGCCTTTAAAGGAGTGAATAGTACTAAGAGTATAAGAGCAAGAAAGGGAAGGGCAAGTTATTTAGGGGAAAAAAGTATAGGACATCAAGATCCTGGTGCCGTTTCTAGTTATCTTATGCTTAATGTTATTTATGAAGAAGTGAGAAAATTAGCAGCTAATTGCTATTGATAAAGAGGTGACTTTTATGGTTGGTATTGTAATTGTATCTCACAGCAGCAAAATTGCTGAAGGAATAAAAAGCTTAGTTGAGCAGATGTCTCCTGGAGGCAGAGTTGTATCTGCAGGTGGAACATCAGATGGAAGGCTCGGTACAGATGTGGAAAAAATAAAAAATGCTATATTGGAGGTATACTCAGAAGATGGAGTAATAATATTATTTGATTTAGGCAGCGCTTACATGAATACTCAAATGGCCATTGAATTTCTAAATGAAGATATTCAATCTAAAGTAGAAATAATAGATGCGGCATTGGTGGAGGGTGCATTAGTAGCTGTAGTGGATTCCAGTATAGGTAAGACAAGAGAAGAAATAAAGGAAGATTTAAAGCTGCTGTGTATCAATAAGATACCAGGTAAGTGAACTTAAAATAAATTAGAATAATGAATATTCTAATTTATTTTTTTGAATAGTTAAATTTAACAGTTAATTAAATAATATACGTCGTTAAATTGTTTCGGTAACTGTATAGTACGAGAAGATTATTTTTTCAAGAATTTTGTTGTATAAATTAAATTAATGTGATATGATGAAAATGAAAAATGAAAAACAATATATCAAATATGTATTTTATACGCGAACGAAACTTAAAGTAAAACGTTTAAATAATAACTTTGTATAAAAACTTGTTAACATAGCTAAACTTTACGTTTTTATATATTAAACAGCTATACTGAATTTTATAAGACATATATAGATAAATTTGATACTAAATCTGTCATTAATTTCATTATAGCATTTTGTTTTGTAATTTATTATGCTTTTTAAAATAAATAATAAATTTAAAATTTTAGAAAATACAGGTTGATTATTGAAAAGGTATTGTAAAACATTAATATATTATTTATTATATTCATTGTAGATAAGGTTTGAATATCCGCTGTTTTGTGGATATAGGGATTCATAGTTATAAAATGAATTGATGTTTTTAAAATAACTGAATCAGTAATTGTACTTGTATAAAAGACAGGGAGGAAATCAAAAAAATGGGCAAAGATGAATTAAAGAAGAATCTGGGTTTAGTACCTGCTCTTGCTTTGGTTATTGGTATAGTTATAGGAGCTGGAGTATTTTTCAAGCCTACAGCTGTATTTACTGCCACCGGAGCACCAGGACTTGGATTAATAGCCTGGATACTTGGAGGTGTAATAACTATAGCAGGTGGTCTTACTGCAGCTGAAGTTTCTGCAGCAATACCGAAAACGGGAGGAATGATAGCTTATTTGGAGGAGACATATGGTGATATGTGGTCATTTTTGCTGGGATGGGCACAGACCATAATATATTTTCCAGCTAATGTTGCTGCCCTTGCCATAATATTTGGAACCCAGGCAGCTTCACTATTAGGCATGTCTGATTCAGCCATAGTTCCAATAGCTATTATAGTTAGTGTATTTTTAATAATCATGAATTTATTTGGATCTAAAACTGGCGGAGTCATACAGACAGTTTCAACTATCTGTAAGTTAATACCTTTAATTGCAATTATAATAATAGGACTTATAAACGGTAATGGAGGAACAGTGAGATTGCTGCCAATGGTGGCTCAGAATCATCCTATAGCTACAAGTTTGGGATCTGCCCTTGTAGCCACGATGTTTGCTTATGATGGATGGATAAATGTAGGAGCTATAGCTGGAGAAATGAAAAATCCAAAAAGGGATTTGCCAATAGCTATTGTAGGCGGATTGTCATTGGTAATGGCTGTTTATTTACTTATTAATGTGGCTTATTTGTTTGTACTGCCGGCAAGTGCCCTAGCAGCAACAAAGACGCCGGCAGCAGCTGTAGCAAATGTAATATTTGGACAAGCAGGTGGGAAGATAATAACTATAGGAATATTGATATCGGTATTTGGCACTATAAATGGATATGTACTTACAGGTATGAGAGTACCTTATGCCATGGCTGTGGAAAACAAGTTACCGGGAAGCAAATGGCTGGCAAAATTGACTCCGAATTCCAAAGTACCTGTAAACAGCGGCATATTGTTAGGAATCATATCCATAATACTTATATTTTCAGGTAAATTCGATCAGTTGACAGACTTGCTCATATTTGTAATTTGGATATTCTATGTAATGACTTTCTTTGCCGTATTTGTTCTCAGAAAAAAGAGACCGGATATGGAAAGACCTTATAAGGTTCCTGGATACCCCATAGTTCCTATTATAGCAATACTTGGAGGACTCTATATAATATTTAATACGCTTTTTACCCAGCCTCTAAATGCAGGTTTGGGCTTGGGTGTGACGCTTATAGGGCTGCCTGTTTATATGGCTAGAAAGAATAAATTCACAAGAAATAACGAAGATTAATAAATAGGATTGACAAATATAAAAACACTATTAATAGTGTTTTTATATTTGGACTATTTTCATGTGAAAATTGGAGGGACGATGTAAAAAATGAGAGAATATAGTGTTTTTGATATATTGGGACCTATAATGATAGGACCATCGAGTTCACATACCGCAGGGGCAGCAAGATTAGGGAAAATTGCAAGTACTATAGCAGGTGGGAAAATTCGAAAAGTACAGTTTTTTCTTCATGGTTCCTTTGCAAAAACTTATAAGGGACATGGTACCGATAAAGCATTGGTTGCTGGAATATTGGGCATGAATCCATGGGATCAAAATTTAAAAAATTCTATACAGCTGGCGAAAGAAAAAAATATAGAAATTGAATTCATCGAAACAGATTTAGGAGATGTACATCCCAATACGGTTAAATTTGTAATAACAAGAGAAGATGGCAAGGTTTCGGAAATAATGGGTTCGTCTATAGGTGGGGGCAATGTTGTTATAACTGAAGTTGATGGAGATAAAATAGAATTTACAGGAGTTTATCCTACTATATTGATAAATCATGTAGATGTGCCAGGCATGGTTGCCAAAGTATCATCAGTACTTTATAAATATAAGATAAATATAGCTTTTATGAGGGTATACAGAGAAAATATAAAGGGTGCTAAAGCAGCCATGGTATTTGAAGTAGATGATTTTGTCTCAGATGATGTAGTTGATGAAATAAGCAAAATACCTAATGTACACAGGGTTAGAGCTATAAATCCTATAAGTGAGGAGGAATAATCCATGGTTAACACGGGAAAAGAACTGATAGATATATGTCAGAAGAAAAACATGAAGATTTGGGAATATACAATTGAACAAGAGGCGATATCTACTGAAAAAAGCAAAGAAGATATTTTTAAAAATATGAAGAAAAGTTTTCAGGTGATGAAAGATGCAGCAGAGTGCGGGGTGCGGCATAAGGTAAAATCGGTAAGTGGCCTTATAGGAGGAGATGCGTATAAATTAAATGAATACTGCAACCAGGGAAAAACATTAACTGGAACGTTTATGGTAAAAGCTATGGCAAGAGCTCTTTCCTGCTCGGAAATAAATGCTGCTATGGGGAAAATAGTAGCTGCACCTACAGCGGGATCCTGTGGAATAATACCGGCAACTATAATAACAGCGGGAGAAAAATTGAATAAAAGTGAAGATGAATTGATTCAAAGCCTTTTTACAGCGACTGGAATTGGAATAATAATAGCTAAAAATGCAACTATGGCAGGAGCAGAGGGCGGATGCCAGGCAGAATGTGGTTCAGCTTCGGCTATGGCATCGGCAGGTGTAGTTGAGATGATGGGAGGTACTCCACAGCAGGCATTAAATGCCAGTGCAATAGTTATAAAGAACATACTTGGATTGGTGTGTGATCCTGTAGCGGGTCTTGTGGAAATACCCTGTGCAATGAGAAACGCATCTGGAGCTGTCAATGCATTGACTACTGCTGATATGGTTATGGCAGGTGTAATCAGCAGGATTCCTTTTGATGATACTGTTTCGGCAATGTATAAGGTAGGTAAACAACTTCCCTGTGAACTCAGAGAGACAGCCCTTGGTGGGCTTGCAATTACGGAAACTGGACTTAAATTAAAAAGAAAAGTACTTGGCAAATGATTAGATCTCTAATTCTAGAGAAATTATAACTTGGAGTTTAACTCCAAGTTATAATTAAATATAAAAAACCACCCTCTATAGAAAGGTGGCAAAACATTACATTCATTTATGTTAAGATGTTTTTTGTTATATTGTAAAATTTATATTATAATTTTACAACATTGGCAGCTTGAAGACCCTTTGGTCCTTCTTCAACATCAAATTGAACTTTTTGACCTTCTTCAAGATTTTTTCTAGGTTCATCACTTTGAATTGCGGTAAAGTGTACAAAAACATCATTTTCGCCTGGCACTTCAATAAATCCGAATCCTTTTTCTGAATTAAACCATTTTACTGTTCCTGTTTTCATTTATTATCCTCCTAAAGATAAAACACTTATAATTGATATATCTGATTTTGTATATCGGTGTTTATTAATTCTATTAGTATAACACAAAAATATGATATTAACAAGAAGCTATATAGTATTAACTAACAACCTTATTATACATTAAATTTGTCATATGATCAAAGAAATTTTAAAATTTATGTTGTAAATTTATAATTTATTGACATGTAACTGAAAATAATATAAAATTATTAAATTGCTTAAAATCAAAAAGTATATTCTTTAGAAGAAAGAGGTAGTTCTTATGCAAGATCACAATGGAATTAGTAAAAGCATAGACCCCGATCTAGTGCGGATTATGGCTATAATTTGTGGAGCTACGGTAGCTAATCTATATTATAATCAGCCATTATTAGGTGAACTATCCAGAGAATTTAATGTATCTGTAAGAAATATAGGACTTGTATCTACTTTAACCCAAATAGGTTATGGAATGGGGATGTTCTTCATTATACCTTTAGGGGATATTTTAGAAAGAAAAAATATGATTTTAAAATTATTGTTGGCTTCAGTTATATCACTGATCTTATTTGCGTCTTCAAAGAATTTGAATTGGCTCATTGTATCTAGTTTTTTAGTTGGATTTACAACAGTAATTCCACAACTTGTTGTTCCTTTTGCTGCAGAACTTTCTGCTCCCAGAGAAAGAGGAAAAGTTTTAGGAACAGTTTTAAGCGGTCTTCTGGCAGGAATTTTATTGGCACGTACTATAAGCGGATTTCTAGGGGCGCTTTTAGGTTGGAGAAGTGTGTATTATATTGCTTCTATTCTTATGATAGTTTTATATGTAGTGGTGAGTAAATCTTTCCCAAAAAATGAGCCTAAATTAATAGAATCCTATAAAAATATAATGATTTCCCTAAAGGATTTAGTTAAAAATGAACCATTGCTTAGAGAGGCATCTTTAAGTGGCGCTATGATGTTTGGAGCTTTTAGTATATTTTGGACAACTCTTATATTTTTCCTAGAGTCCCCAATTTATAATATGGGAAGTGAAGCTGCTGGATTATTTGCCCTGTTGGGAATAAGTGGTGTTATTGCAGCACCTATAATAGGAAGACTTAGTGATAAAAAGAGTGCTAAGTTTGCTGTAGGGGTTTCTATTTTTTTTGCCGTAATGGGATTTATAGTGCTTTTTATATTTGGAAATAGAATAGCAGGATTGATTTTAGGACTAATATTATTGGATTTAGGTACCCAATCAGGACAAGTTTCTAATCAAACACTAGTACATAGTCTTTCTCCGGAGGCAAGAAATAGATTGAATACAGTTTTTATGGTAGCTTATTTTACGGGTGGTGCATTGGGATCTTTTGCGGGAACCTACAGCTGGAACTTATATGGCTGGAAAGGGGTCTGTACGGCAGGTTTGGCATTTTTAACTGTAGCTGTCATTAACCATGTGGTACATACTAAAAAAATTTTAAAATAAACTTGAAAAATAAAATAAAATATTATATAATAATAGGTATCAAAGGAAATCATTTATTGATTAGTAGGATATATTTTAATAAATTGAAGTTAAAGATGATGCAAATAAATGCTCTATACAATAATGATTAAAAAATTAGTCTTATTTTATATACTGAAAACATACTAGAATTGAATTTAAAATTTATTTAATGAAATTTTAAATGTTTTCCTTTGAGATATAGTATCAGAGTTCCTAACTATTATATATCCCCAAACTCCCTAAGAGAGGCCTCTTTGAAGGATAGTTACCCTTCAGAGGCCTTATTTTTATACAGTAATGTGGTATTTGATTTTATTTTGAATTATAATTATAAACAGGAGGAATTTTATATGATCTTTATTGAACATTATAATACCAACCCTTATATAAATCATGCCATTGAAGAATATATGATGGATAAATTCAATGAAGAATGTTTCATGTTGTGGAGAAATAGACCCTGTGTTTTAATTGGGAAGAATCAAAATACAATGTCAGAAATAAATGTGGATTATGTAAAAAAACATAATTTATCAGTTGTCAGAAGAATGTCGGGAGGGGGAGCTATATTTAACGATTTAGGAACACTGAATTTTACATTTATAGCTGTAGTTGATGATAGTACATTTGCGGATTTTGGAAGGTTTACTAAGCCAATAATAAAGGCGTTAAAGAAATTGCACTTAGATGTTAAACTTTCCGGTAGAAATGACCTGATCATAGATAATAAGAAGTTTTCTGGCAATTCTCAGTATAAACATGGGAATAGAATTTTGCACCATGGAAGTATTTTATTTTCGGTTGACATGAAAAATTTAAATGGAGCCCTGAATGTAAATAGGATAAAATTTTCGGATAAGTCTGTTAAGTCAGTGAAAAGCAGAGTTACAAATTTATGTGAATATATTAAGGAACCCATGACCACAATAGAATTTAAAAATTTCTTAATAAAATCAATAATGGAAGAATGTAAATTTGTGAAAACCTATAGATTTTCAAAAGAGGACTGGAAAAAAATAAAAAGAATATCAGATAATAAATATGCTCTGTGGCAGTGGAATTATGGTAACTTCAAGAAATTTACTTATTCTAACGAAAAAAAATTTAAGGGAGGAATTGTACAAGTCTATATAAACGTGTGTAGGGGAGCAATAGAACATATAAATTTTTTTGGAGACTTTTTTAGTAAAAGGGAAATTGGGGAATTTGAAAATAAATTTATGGGTGTCAGGTATGATGAAGACGAAGTTTTAAAAGTACTTAAAGATGTAAGCGTTGAAATGTATATGCATGGTATAAATGCTGAGAATATCATGGAGGTTATGTTTTAGAGGAACTTATCCAAGTAAATTGCAAGTTGAATAAAAGTCATAAAAGGAGAAGGGTGTTTTATGCAAGGTAGAAAGCCAGATTGGCTGAAAGTTAAAATAAGAGGTGGAGAATTTTCGGGAGAAGTTAAGGGTGTATTAAAGAAGTATTCTTTAAATACTGTATGCAGAGAAGCTAATTGTCCTAATAGGATGGAATGTTTTAATAAGAGAACGGCAACTTTTATGATATTGGGCAAAAATTGTACTAGAAATTGTACTTTTTGCAATGTTACCAAGGCTAAACCTGAAAATGTGGATGAAAAAGAACCTGCAAATGTTGCTCAAGCAGTGGATAAACTGGATCTAAGGCATGCAGTCATAACTTCTGTTACCAGAGATGATCTGGAAGATGGAGGAGCCTCCCATTTTGCTAGGGTGATAGAAGAAATAAAAAGATTAAAAAAAAGCATAACTATAGAAGTTTTAATACCGGATTTTAAGGGGGATAGAGCATCCTTAAAAAAAGTTGTAAATGCAAAGCCAGATGTTATAAATCACAACGTAGAAACTGCCCCTAGACTCTATAGTGAAGTAAGGCCTATGGCAGTATATGGACGTTCGTTAGAATTGTTAAATAGGGTTAAGATAATGGACAGTTCAATTTTAACCAAATCGGGATTTATGCTTGGACTCGGAGAAAGAAGGGAGGATATCATACAGGTATTAAAAGATTTAAGAGAAGTTAATTGTGATATTGTCACTATAGGTCAATATCTAGCTCCCTCTTTAAAACACCACCCTGTAGTTGAATATGTTCATCCGCGCGTGTTTGACGAGTATAAGAAAATAGGGTTAAAATTGGGATTTAAATATGTTGCTTCTTCTCCTTTAGTGAGAAGTTCCTATCATGCGGAAGAAGCCTTAAAAAGCTAAAGTGATATCAAAATGAAATAAAATGCAGGGACTTTCTCAAGATGATACAGAATTGGTATCGTTTTGAGAAAAACTTATTTTTAATTGAATCCAAAATGGACTATAATATTACAGATAAATTTTGAAGAAAATATGACAGTATAAGAGAATTGTTTTATTTAGGGTAATTGAAAATGTTTATCTGAAATATTTGAAGTTTTAAAGAGATAAATAGGTGTATATTTAAAATAATGGTATGAAAAATGCTCGTTAAGATATATGAATGGAATACGTTGAGTTTAAAATATTATAATTGGGTTTATATTAATTTTAGAATTAGAGGAGGTATTTATTATGCATATTCCAGATAATTATCTAAGCCCTTCCACTTGTGCAGTTATGGGTGTGATAATGCTGCCGATATGGGCAAGAGCTGTCAAGAGAGTTAAGACAGATGTTAGCAAAAAAAAGATACCATTATTAGGGGTATGTGGAGCATTTTCATTTTTGATTATGATGTTTAATGTCCCTATTCCCGGTGGAACAACAGCTCATGCTGTAGGAGGGACTTTAATTGCAATTTTATTGGGACCCTATGCAGCAACTATTTCAGTAAGTATAGCTTTGCTTATACAGGCACTTTTTTTTGGGGATGGAGGAATTCTTGCTTTCGGAGCAAACACTTTTAATATGGCATTTGTAATGCCCTTTGTAGGTTATACAGTGTTTAAATTTGTAAAAAACAGGTTAAAAGGAGACAGAGGAGAGTATATATCAGCTTTTATTGGAGGGTATGTGGGAATTGTGGCCGCAGCTTTTATAGCTTCTATTGAATTTGGAATACAACCTCTTCTCTTTAAAGATGCCTTTGGACATGCCATTTACTGTCCCTATGGATTAAATGTGTCCATTCCAGCTATGGTTTTAGTTCACCTTTTAATAGGTATATTGGAAGGAGCTATAACTGCAGCAGTATATGCCTATGTTAAAAAAATATCACCGTCTATGATATACAATAATGGCCAAAAAGTAAAGGAAAGTAATAGAAAACCGCTATATGGAATTTTGATAGCATTAGTAGTATTATGCCCTTTAGGCCTTTTAGCCAGTGGGGATGCATGGGGTGAATGGGATACGGAAGGAATAAAATCTCTAGTAGGATATATACCGCATGCTTTTCAGCATGGAATGGACTATCATGCTATTGCAGCAGATTATTCCCTATCGGGTACAAATGACATAGTGGGTTATATTATTTCAGCAATAGCAGGAACTGCAATCATTATAATCATATTTAAAATAATAGGATCCTTAAAAAAGGATAATACGAATAATACATGATAGATATGGTACTATGGCAGAAGGACTGCTGTACAAATTTAATTTTGTACAGCAGTCCTTTATTAGTTTTAATGTTTTAATTCATAATTTATAGCTCTTAACTATATTTTTTAATGCGTCTGTTAAAATATCTATATCCTTTTTTGTATTAAAATATCCTATACCTATTCTCATGGCTCCAATTTCGTAGGTACCCATGATTCTGTGGGCCGTTGGAGCGCAGTGAAATCCAACTCTTATCATTATGTCGTATTCCTGATCAAGTTTAAAAGCTATTTCTTCACCGGATATACCTTTTATATTGAAAGAAATGACACCAACTATTTTTTGGGGATCTTTAGGACCATATATACATATTTTGGGAATTTCTTCTAGCCTTTTAAGTGCATATTCAATTACTTCATCTTCTTTGGCTCTTATATTTTCAACTCCTAAATTGGATATGTATTTGATGCCTTCACCTAAACCCACTATTCCCGCCACATTTAAAGTCCCTGCTTCAAATTTGTTAGGGTAAAAATCAGGTTGATATGGATTTTTAGAATCTTCTCCAGTACCGCCTGATTTTAAAGGCCGTATGTTTGTGTCGCAGTTAAGTAAAAATCCACCGGTGCCAGTAGGACCGAAAAGACTTTTGTGCCCTGTAAAAGCAAGAATATCTATATTGTCTTTTTGAACATCTATGGGATAAGCGCCTGCTGTCTGAGCACTATCTACTAAAAAAATTATATTGTGTTTTTTTGCCAGCGCACCTATTTCTCTTATAGGTTGAATAGTTCCAAGTACATTGGAAGCATGGGTGAATACTATGAATTTTGTATTTTCCCTTATGAGTTTTTCCACGTCTTTTGGGTTAGTTATTCCCTTGGAGGTACAAGGTACCTGAGATATCTGTATATTTTTATCCCTTTGGAGAGTTTTTAATGGCCTCCATACGGAATTATGTTCTAGGCTGCTGGTTATAACGTGATCGCCTGGATTTAATATACCATTTATTAATATATTTAATGAATCAGTTATATTATAAGTAAAAATCACCTTAGAAGGATCCTTACCGTTAAATAATTTACATATATTATTTCTACAATCAAAGATAAGCCTATCAGCAGTAATAGCTGATTTATAAGCGCCTCTTCCTGCAGTAGCACCTATATTTTTCATAAAGTTTGAAATCGTATTTATTACTACATTGGGTTTTGGATAGGATGTAGCGGCATTATCTAAATAAGTTCCCAAAGATTTTACCTCCTTGTCTATAATTTTAGTTTATAATCATATTATATCTTTATTGTGTAAAAGTAAAAAGGGCTAATTGAAATATATTTTAATTTTAGATAAATAATAATTTTCAAGTTATATACCATATGGTATTATATAAATACAATTTAGATGATTGCAGAATTTAAATTTTAAAAGTGTGGATAACTTTTAAAAAATTCCCTAAATTTGAGCAAAAAAGAAAATGCTAAATAAGCCTTTTGAAAAGGGGTATGCGAAGCATGTAGGATGATACTTAACTGTGTATATGTGTATTAAGCAGCATATTTGATAAGCTTATTTAAATTTCTTACTTTAGTCTAAAGCTTCTATGTGCAAACTTCGGCATATTCTTATATGCGGCAGCATAGGGGTTAAAATCTTTATTATTAATAACTTTAGCGAAAGCTTTTTGCTTATTTATTTCTGAAACCAGTGTCTTAGGGTTATTCTCTTTAACTTTTGGCTTTAAGCCTGAAGTATCGTAGATAAGCATGGAATTGAGACCTTTATTGGGTG